>NZ_JBFTOQ010000022.1:0-122331 GCF_056398045.1 Cupriavidus sp. 05L411
TCGGCTCGCTTCGCTCGTGTTCGTCCTTGCGCATCTTCTCGGGAAAAAGTCGAGAATCTACGCAAGTCCCCGGAAAGTTAACAGACGTGCCACCCTGGCTGTTGCGCGTAAACGTCAGCTAGCACAGCCGGATTTATGCAACAACGCCACCTTGAAGGGCAGAAGCAGATGCTGGATTCAATCGAAAAAAACCTGGCGGCCGATGCGGCGGTGTTTGCGTCGAGCGAGGCGTGGATCGAGGCGCATCTGACGCCGTCGGGCTGGGTATATGGCAGCTACAAGGAGGAGGATGCGCACCCCGTCTTGATGCCGGCGCCCAGCGAGTCGGTGCTGACGGTGCGGCGGCACTATATAGTGAGTGGCGCGACCGCACCCCGGCGGCTTAGCGAGATCCGCACGACGCGCGCGGATTCTGCCCGGGAGATCATTCGCTTGCTGGAGGCCTACGGCGAGCCGCATTTCAATATCAAGACGCGCCAGGTTCCGAGAGTCCCTGGCGTAACGTTCTGACTGACATCCTCATACTATCTTCCCGCTCCTGACCCCGGTGTCAGGCATAGCCAAGGAAGCATCCGACAAGATCGCCGCGCTGGAAGCGCGGCTGGCTGCAGCGCATCAAGGGGCGAAACGTGGTGAGAGCGCCCGCAAAATCGAGGCAGCGGCCGAAGCGGTAGCAATGACGCCCCGAGAGTTGGAGGCCATCAAGGAAGACTTCCCAACCCAGTACGAGGTGTACCCGGCGCAGCAAGCAACCATCAAAGCCCTGAAGGAATAGCAACAGCAGGTGGATGAGGAACGGCATGAGCAACAAGCCGAGCGCCAGTGCACCGAAGCCGAAGTGGTCCACGATGCAATCGACATGACACCAAAGCTGGCGCATATCCAAGCCACTATCCCGGATCAATTTGCCACGGCCCGGCGCTTCGACGCTGTCCTGCGCGCCGATCCGAAGTGGGCCGAAAATCGCCTCGCTGAACGCTTAGCCGATCTGGACAGGCTCGTCGAGTCGAGGCACGGTGCAATAGAGATCCCAAGTGCGACGCCTGTCGCTTCACGGAAGACGCCGGAACAGTCGACGCAGGAAGCCCAGGGACTGGCCAGCAAGACGGCCACGAAGCCCACGCCCAACTCCCTCAGCGACCTCCCGGGCAGGCGATCCGCCTGCACATAGCGAAAAAGATGTGCTGGTAAGCATGCCCCATGCTCAGCTCGCGGGCAAGTTCGCAAAGATGTAGCCGCATCAACTCGACGCCTGCTGGATGTTGGGTTCTGGCAAGCGCCAATCGGGATGCAGGCCACTGCCGTGAAATGGCGTTTGTACCGGGCATTCATGGAGAACCACGTGCGAAGTGGCCGTGACCCGCAAGCGGTACCCCATGCAGACTATTCGTGGGTCGTCGGACGGGAGGTGTCCTCGTGGCCAGAGCACATACAGGAGATTTGATCACTCCCTTGGAGGGGTGGTGGCAGGGCTTATGGTCGGTTAAACAGGCTGAGGTTCCGATTTTGCTCCGAGGAGCACCCACGATGAAACTGGAAAACCTTGAGGCGGCCCGTGGTTTCGCCGCTCTCTATGTGGTATTGCACCACCTTGACCCCCTGGCAGGTACTAGGTTCCAGCCATTGCTGCGGTTCGGGCAGGAGGCGGTCATCATGTTCTTTCTCGTTTCCGGCTTCGTGATCTACCTCTCTTATGCAAAATCGAAGGGAGGGCAGACGGCTGGAGAGTTCATGTGGAGGCGGGCGCTACGCATCTATCCGATCTTCATTGCCGCTCTCGGCCTGGCTGTCCTCGCGAACGCGGCAAAGGGCGATATTTCGTGCCTGACTGTTCAGGGGCTGGTTGGAAATCTTCTGATGCTGCAGGATGTTGGGCGCCTTAAGAGTGGGACGTGGGTCGCCCCGCTATGCACAAATACTCCGCTATGGTCGCTCTCATACGAGTGGTGGTTCTACGTTGCATTCACTGCGCTATTCTTCGGCAGAGGCCTCAGTCGACACAACTCAAAGCGGATCGCAGTTGCGGCGCTTGTAGTTTTGGGGACGTTGGCCTATATCGCATTTCCAGCCCAGCCGTTCCTATTCGCCTCGTATTTCTGCCTCTGGTGGGCAGGCTTGGAACTCGCGAGGGAGTATATAGGCACAAGTTCGATATCGCTTTCGGGGCAGCGCTTCTCCATAGGCCTTATGCTTTTGGGGGCGGCTTTGTGGGCATTCCTCGCAATTCGATTTGTGGCCGCAGGTAGTCCGTTATCGACAGGTGCGGAGCCGGTCCTACAGATTCGCCATTTCGCTACGGGAGTAATCCTGGTATTCGCGGTTGTTTTCATTCGGCGGTTTGGCGGTATTCCAAAGCAGTTCGTGAGCACTTTTAGCCGGCTTGCGCCGATTTCCTATGGACTCTATGTGTCTCACCAGCCCGTAATTATCTTGGTGCACGAGCTTGGTCTGCCACGGATTGCAGAGATTTTCATCACGATTCTCTGTGCTCTGACCTGTGCCTACATTCTCGAGTTGGTGTTTCAGCCCGCTGTAATGCGTGCGTATGCCGCATGGGGGCCAAGCAGCCGCCCACGGGAAGCAAATTAGTCTCGCCGACTTTCCTGCCGCCAATATGACCACCGCCACTTCCGGGTAGCTTTCTAATACCCACATCACGGGGCATTCTTGCTGATGTCAAGGAAGACGAATCAATCTGTTCTTCAAGGGCCATGGCCGCATCGCAAGTAGCCAGATGCCCTGCGATGGGGATCAGGGTAATAATGGCATAGGCCGGATGGAACTACGCGGCTCTAAACGCTCGATAGAATGGGGAAAACCAGATTGCCTCGAACACGAGCAAGCCAAGTAGGTTGGTCATCATTATGCCGTCAAGACGATGTTGTGTTGGTCGGGGCGTACCCAGCACCGGTCCGTGCTTGCATGAGCTGGCGATCGCTGCGTCGCAGCAAAGTATATGTCCGGCACCTCCAATTTGATTCCGGATGCCGCGACGAGCTAGCCTCTCTCAAGTTTAGGAGCCAAGCCATCTTCGGGTGGCATTTTCATGTCCGCGAGCCGAGCTCGAATTGCTCCTCGCCCCCCCCTAGCATCCACATGAACCCAACACAGTAGCCGTGCTGCCCGTATAGGCGAACCGTGCAAGGACGAACCTCGCAGCCAACGCAATACGTGGAGCGGAATGGAAATCGATCTGAACGCAGGCCTTGAGCAGATGCTCAAGGCTTTCGAGCCGCTGAATTGGGGGATCTAGCGCCAGCCGGCGATACGGCAGGTCCCGATAAAGGGGCGGAAGCCAAGGTAGCAAATGAAGCAGCAGAAGCAGCCGCCGCCGCGAAGGCCGCGAAGGCCGCGAAGGCCGCGAAGGTCGATACGCTGCAGGAGAGCAACGTGGACGGCGTTCATGCCCTCGACGGTAAGAAAGTCCCCCCGTTTTCGGTGCTTCGAAGTGAACTGGAACGGGCAACCCGGGCTGAGCAGGTACACGGGCCCTGTACACTAGAACCTAGCCCGAAAGGATGACGGGCTAGGGCAAACGGTGAATTGACGGCCTATGCTCGGGCGCTACCATCGAATTAATCTGGCTCGATCTCCTTGGCTACGGCCTGTCCAGCCGGACACAGCACGGAAAGCGCCTCTGGCTGCATGCGTATACACTGCCGGTTCTCCGCGGGTGACAGGGTCCTGCGAGTGCCGCGCGGGAGCGCGACTTTGCAGCGTGGTCTAGCCTGCGCGGCCGTAACAACGAGACAAGACAATAAAATCATGAAAGTTTCGACCACCAACGTCCTCAACGTCCTGGAGCAGGGTGAAATCACTGCTGTCCGGGATCTGGCGCGGAACATCTCGCATCCTCGCGCATTTGTTCTGCTTCGCACTGCCTTTATCGCGATGGCGGCGGTGGCCGTGCTGTGCTTCGCAGCGAGTAGCTTCCATCTCGACGGTTTTGAGAACGTGGGGATTGGCGCGGCGGTGGTGGCCGCGCTGCTGCTCCTTGGGGAGCGCCGCTGGTTCGGTAACCGCGACGAGGTGGTGGTGCCGGCCGAGCAGGTTGCGGTGCTGCGCGGGCAGCTTCGCCAGGAGATGTTTGGCAAGCTGGAGGAGGTGGCGAGGCGCCTGACCCATGATGGCCCCGGGGATGGGGTGATCCGGGTTCGCACCTTGTGGCAGTTCCTGTCGGAATCCGTGGCCAGCGATACGCTCAAGCGCCGGGATGCTCGCCGGCCGGCCAAGGAATCTCAAGCGGGCTGAGCGACGGCGCGCACAGACGGGGCGGCCAGGCCGCCCCTTATCAATTTATCAATGCAAGCAGCGGACGACCGACCCGCCGCTATGCGTCGCCGCGCCCGTCCTCCCCATGCTCCCCATGCTCCGCCGCGAGTTCGCTCAGCACCAGTATTTCTTGCGCCAGTCCGGTCGCCAGCGAGAGCAGAGGGCCCTGGATGTCTGCGACCAGATCGCCGAATGTGCCGGTGGCCGCGCTGTCGCGGGTCATGAAGAGTAGCGCGTAGAGTTGTGCTGCTTTTTCGCCAGCGAGGCTCTGCGGGCTTTCGCATGGGGTATGGGCGGTCACGAACATGTCCGCGCCGGAATGTTCGGCAGTGACGCCGTAGCGGCTGTGCCTAAACATGGGCAGCCTCCGTCGCGGTGGCGTTCCGGAGTGTGTGGACGAGTGGACTAAGGTGGGTCAAGCGTTGCCCGGAATGGGCGAGTGAAGACTGGGGCATGAGAGTGCCTCCTACGGTAGCGAATCGAACTCCGCTCCCCGCTGCTATTCGGGGTGGGCGGGCGCAAGGCCGGGTAGCAGACCGGAACGTAGGTGCCGGCGAGCCCGAAGGCTCCCCAACCCAGGCCCGCCCATAGAGGCGTGCGAAGGCACCGGACGTGAAAATCCCGCCTAGCGGCGGCCGTCCGTCTACGTACTTCGGGCTGCTATTCCCGATCACTGTTGTTGCAGCGACCCGGAGAGTATACCCCGACCAGAACCCGGAGCGAAACGTCGCGCAGGGCCACGCCATCCCCTTGAGCAGCAGCGCTTGACTTCCCGTCTCTCGTTCTGTAATTTCTGTCTACACAGAAATTACAGAACGAACAGGTGACGCGATGAAGATCTTGGTGACCGGGGCGAGCGGGCTGGTGGGATCGGCGCTGGTGGCCCGTTTGCTGGCCGAGGGGCATCACGTGGTGGCGCTGGCGCGCCGGCTCGATGCGCTGCCCCGTCACCCACGGCTTCACCGCGTTGCGGCGGACTTGTCCACCTGGACCACGCCGGCGCATTGGCTGGCGGCCTTGCGCGGTGCCGATGCTGTCGTCAACACGGTGGGCATCTTTCGTGAAACCGGGCCGCAGCATTTCCAGGCATTGCACGTGGATATGCCGCTTGCCCTGATGCGGGCCTGCGAGCGGGCTGGCGTGCGGCGCGTGGTCCAGCTATCCGCGCTGGGTGCGGCGGCGGATGGCGCTACCGCCTACTGGCGCAGCAAGGGCATGGCGGACGATGCCTTGCGCGCTAGCGCGCTGGACTGGGTGATTGTGCAGCCGTCGCTGGTGTATGCGCCGTCCGGCCGCAGTGCAACATTGTTCCGGCGCTGGGCGGCGTTGCCCTTGCTGCCGGTGCCGGCGGATGCGGGGCATGTGCAGCCGATCCATATCGACGACCTGGTTGCGCTGCTGCTGCGGGTAGTGCGCACTGACTGCGCGGGCCGGCGCACGGTGGCGGCGGTTGGGCCGGTCCGGCTGCGGTTTGGCGACTGGCTTGGCGCCCTTAGAGGCGGCATGGGGCTGCGCACAGCGCGGGTGCTGCGTGTGCCGGGCTGGGTGGCCGGCCTTGGGGCGCAATGCCTGGCGAGGCTGCCGGGCAGCCTGGCCAATGGCGACAGCCTGGCCATGCTGCGCACCGACAACAGCGCCAGCCCGCATGCCGCGGCCACCTTGGCTGTGCGGCGCTTGCGGCCGCCGGCTGCCTTTGCCACCGCTGCCGAGCGGCTGCCTGCCTTGCTGTTCTGGACCCTGCTGGCTGCCCGGCTGGCCATTGCCGCGGTCTGGCTGGCCACCGCCTTGGTCTGTTTCGCGGACCTTGCCGCGGGCACGGCCTTGCTGCGCGAGGCGGGGCTGCCGCCGGCCTGGCGCGCGCCGCTGGTGTGGCTGGGCGCGGGGCTGGACCTGGCACTTGGCGTGCTGGTGCTGTGGCGCCCCACCCGCGCGGTGTGGGCCATGCAGATGGCGCTGGTGCTTGGCTATACCGCGCTGATCACCTGGCTGGCGCCGGCGTGGTGGGCGCATCCCTTCGGGCCGGTGCTGAAGAACCTGCCAATGCTGGCGTGGTTCGCCCTCTTCCTGCAGCTGGATACCGATACCCATGCCGGGATCGACACCAACGTCGGCCGGCAAGCCACCGCATATGGACCAACCGAGGAGCAAGCATGACCTACCTGACCGTCAAGTGGCTGCATATCTTGTCCGCCACCTTCATGTTTGGCACGGGCTTTGGCACCGCCTTCTATCTGTTCTTCGTGAACCGCAGCAAGAACGTGCAGGCCATGGCGGTGGTGACCCGCTGGGTGGTGCGCGCGGACACCTGGATCACCGCGCCGGCCGTGGTCTTTCAGCCGCTGAGCGGGCTTTACATGATGCATGCGGCGGGGTATCCGCCTTCGGCGTCCTGGCTGTGGATCTCGCTGTCGCTCTATGCGCTGGCGGGGGCTTGCTGGCTGCCGGTGCTGTGGCTGCAATGGCGGATGCGCGATATGGCCGGGCAGGCTGCGCAGGCATGGCAGGCATCAGGCGGCGCGACCGATGCCGCTGGGCTTGCGCCGCGCTACTGGCTGTATGAGCGTATCTGGGTGGCGCTGGGGTTTCCGGCGTTCGGTGGGTTGCTGGTGGTGTACTGGCTGATGGTGAGCAAGCCGGCCTAGGCCGCCACGTAAGCCACGTAAGCCACGTAAGCCACGTAAGCCACGCAAGCCACGCAAGCCACGCAAGCCGGCGGGCAACCTTAGCCGATCCGTCTTTGGTAGGATGGCCAATCGCCACGGATTGAGATGCGTGCTGACAATGCCCCAGATCGACCTGAGAACGACAGTCTTGCTGTCAGCGGTGATGTCGGCCTTGATGTCGGTCGTGCTGTTGTCGGCGTATTACAGTTTCCCGCGGTCGATCAAGGGGATTGGGCGTTGGGTCAGCGGCTCGCTGCTGCTGATTGTTGCGCCGCTGCTGTTCTGGTTGCGCGATATCGCCCCGGACTGGCTCTCCATTGTGGTGGCCAACTGCCTGGTGCTGGCCGCCATGGCCCTGTGGATGCTCGCCGTGCAAGCGTTCTACGGGCGGCCGCAAACATGGCGGTCCGCCGCCGCGCTGACGGTGCTGGGCACGCTGCTGCTGGCCTGGTATGCGCTTGGGCAGCCGAACTATGTGGCCCGGGTGACCATCGTGACCTTTGTCGCCGGGATCTTCTACGTCGCGCAATGCGTGCTGATCGTGCGCTATGGCGAACGCCATTTCAGCACCTACTTCTTTGGCACCCTGATGATCGTCCAGGCGCTGGTGGTGGAGCTGCGTTTCGTCACCAGCCTGTTTGCCGGGATGACCAGGCAGTCCTTTTTTGCCCCCGGGGACGTCATCCAGATCATCTACCTGAGTTCCAACACCCTCATGGACCTGGCCTTGTCGGTCGCCTTCATGCTGGTGATCACGCGGCGCCTGCACGTGGAACTCGACGTGCTCTCCAGGACCGACCCGCTGACGCTGCTGCTGAATCGGCGCGCCTTGAATGCGGCCGGCCAGGAGGCGCTGGAGCGCATGGCCGAGGACGGTAGCGAGATGGCCTTGCTGTTGATCGACCTTGACCACTTCAAGCGCGTCAACGACAGCATGGGGCACGCCGAGGGCGACCGGGTGCTGACGGAGTTCTCGTCCATGCTCAAGCGCGAGCTGCCGCCCGGCGCCTGCCCGGGGCGCTTCGGGGGCGAGGAATTCCTGGTGTTGCTGCCGCATACCGGCATGGCGGGCGCGCTGGCGCTGGCGGAGCGCCTGCGGGCTACGTCGTCCCGGTTTTTTGGCGAGCGCGTCACGCATCTCACCATCAGTATCGGCGTGGCCTGCGTGGAAAAATCGGAGACGCGCCTGGACGACGCCATCGGCCGCGCCGATCTTGCCCTGTACCGGGCCAAGAGCGCGGGCAGGAACCGGGTCGAGGCGGTGATGCAAGCGGCCTGATGGGCCTGATGGGCCTGAGGGGCCTGAGGGGCCTGAGGGGAGACTACGGGGCGGCCATCAGGCGAGCAGCCGGCCGAGTGTGGCTACCGCGATGGTGAGTGCGCCAAGCGCCAGGTTCAGGCCGACGGCCTGCCGGATGCGGCCCAGCGCGGCGCCTGCGGCCTTCCAGTCCTGCGCATCGACGCCGCGCCGCAGCGTACCGTAGGGGCCGAAGAACACATAGGCAAAGATCCCGATCATGATCAGGCCAAGGCCGAACATGATGTGCCAGTGGACCGGCGCGGCGGCAAACCCGAGCGCGCCGAGCATGGACACGCCGCTGATGGCGATCAGCGCGACGGCGCCCCAGACCCAGGCCAGGAACCGCGCGAACACGGCACGCCACAAGCGCAGCCGCTGCGGCGGCTCCAGCAGGGTGGCCGCCGGCGGGCGCAGGCAGACATAGGCGAAAAACATGCCGCCCACCCAGAGCGTGACGCCAGCGATGTGCAGGAAGCGGAGGACGGGATCGAGGGTCATGGTTTTTTGGATTTTTCGGATGACGGAGATGGGCAGGCCCCGGCCGGCGAACCGCGGCGGGGACTGTTGGGGGAATGCCGCATTCTACTAGCCCCCGAACGCCACTTGTGCCGGCCCAAGCAACGAATAAGACACACATGCCAGAGCAAAGGCGTCGGCATAAGCGGAGCGCTCCCCCGCTTCTGCTAACCTACCAACCGGGTCAGTCGCCCGCGATGGGGATGGGCGGCCGGGACGGAAAGGCCGGTGGTCAGGCTGGTCCGCAAAACCAAAAATAAGATACTCATGCGGCACTCTTTAAAGTATCGGGTCGCCTTAGCCACGGCGCTCGTGGTGACATTCATCATCCTGGCGCGCGCGCTGTTTACCCAGTACTACGCGTTCCAGACCCTGGCTGCGCTGCGCCAGGCCCAGCAGGAAACGCTGGTCAAGCTGGTTGCCGAACAACTCGACGAGAAGTTCGAGACGCGGGCGATTGCCCTGCGCCGCCTGGGGCAGCAGCTGGCGCCCATGCTCGGGCAGCCGCCCGCCGATTTGCGGCGCTTCGCCACCCAGGCGATGTCCATGCCGCAGATCTTCAATGCCGTGTTCCTGGCCTTGCCTGACGGCGACATGGTGTTCAGCACCGCCGTACCCATCGGGCAGCGCATCCACCTGTCGGACCGCGACTACTTCCGCGCAATCCTCAACGGTTCGGAGTTTGCCGTGTCGGACCTGCTGCGGGGCCGGATGAGCGATTCGCCCGGCGTGGTGCTTGCCGTGCCCCTGCGCGCCCCGGACGGCAGGCTGCTGGGGGTGGTTGGCGGCGCATTGAATTTCACCGAGAGCAACTTCCTTGGCCAGCTGGCGCACAGCCGGGTTGGCCTGACCGGCGGCTATTGCCTGGTTTCCTCCGGCACGAACCCGCGCTACGCCATGCACCCCGATCCGTCGAAGGTGATGACGCCGGCCAAGGCGCATGGCGAGGCCTGCGGCGTTGGCGCGCCGCCCTCCGAGTGGGAAAGCATCACCCCGACGCAGCCCGTGGTGGCGCGCTACCTGCTCGAGTCCAATGGCTGGGAGGTGGTTTCGGTCCTCCCCGCCAAGGAAGCGTACGCCCCGCTGCTCGAGGCCCGGCACAAGACGCTCATGGTCGCCGCCATGTCGCTGTTGCTGGCCGCGCTGCTGATGTGGCTGGTGATACGGCGCCTGCTGGCGCCGCTGGAGTTGCTGCATCGCGTGGTGAGCGAGGTGCCCAAGAATCCTGCCGCCCTGGCTGCGCTGCCAACCGGGCGCGATGACGAGATTGGTGAGCTGGCCACCACCTTTGGCGCGGTCATGCACCAGCTCTCCGAGCGGGAAGCGGCGCTGAGCGCCGCCAAGGATCGCGCCGCCGAGAGCGAGAAGCGCATCGAGGCCATTGCCAACCATGTGCCCGGCTTTGTCTCGTTCCTCGACATGAGCGAGCGCTATGT
The DNA here is from genome assembly GCF_056398045.1 of Cupriavidus sp. 05L411. Lineage (NCBI taxonomy): Bacteria > Pseudomonadati > Pseudomonadota > Betaproteobacteria > Burkholderiales > Burkholderiaceae > Cupriavidus > Cupriavidus sp. 05L411. The sequence goes on from NZ_JBFTOQ010000022.1 coordinate 10,188, forward strand.
CTTTGTCAACGAGGCCTACGCGCAGCGGTTCAACCTGCCGGTGCAGCAGATTGTCGGGCTGACGATGCGCGAGCTTTGGGGCACCTCCGTCTACGTGGCATCGAAGCCTTACCTGGAACAGGCCTACCTGGGCGCGTCGGTCACCTTCAGCCTGGAAGGCAAGGATCATGCCGAGTGCATGGAGATTACGTATCAGCCCGCCTGGAATGACGGCAAGGACACGGTCCAGGGCCTGTACATGTTCGCGCGCAACGTGACCAGCGAGCGCCAGAAGATGCGCAGCCTGGAAGCGCAGACGCTCACGGACCACCTCACGGGCCTGCTTAACCGCAAGGGGTTCGACCGGCGCATGGCCGATGCCATGGCCCGGGCTGGCGCGAACCACGCCAGCGCCGCCCTGTTGCTGGTGGACGTCGACGATTTCAAGACCGTCAACGACACGTTTGGGCACGCCGTTGGCGACCAGCTGCTGGCTTCCTTTGCCGAGCGCCTTTCGGCCTGCGTGCGCACTGGCGACGCCGTGGCCCGGATCGGCGGCGACGAGTTCGCCGTCGTGCTGGACGACGCACTCAACATCGCAACGCTGGAGCGCGTCGCCCAGGCCATCGTGCACGCAGCCCGGCGAGCGCATTTCATCGAAGGCCATACCATCGTGGCGACAGCCAGCGTGGGCATGGCCATCCATTACCCGGACGACGGCCAGACCGCGAACGAACTCTTCATGCGTGCGGACATGGCGCTCTACGAAGCCAAGCGCAGCGGCAAGGCGCGCTACACGCCGCCGCCTGCTTCGAGCAACCGCGCCTAGCATCAATACGCGACAATACGAAAATACAACAACGCAACAACACAACAACACAGCTGCACGCTCACCCTGAGGATGACCCCGTGACCGACCCGATCCTGATCCGCCCCGCCGAGCCAAGCGATTTCGAAGCATGGAAAGTGCTATGGGATGGCTACAACGCCTTCTATGGACGCAAGGCAGAGACAGCACTGCCGATTGAAATCACCCGCATGACGTGGTCGCGCTTCTTCGACGCTTACGAGCCCATGCACGCGCTGGTGGCAGAGCGCTCCGGCGAATTGCTTGGCCTGGTGCATTACCTGTTTCATCGCAGCACCATCCAGATCGGGCCGAGCTGCTACCTGCAGGATCTCTTTACGTCAGAGGCGGCACGCGGCACGGGCGTTGGCCGCGCGTTGATCGAGGCGGTCTACCAGCGCGCCGAAACCGCCGGCGCCAAGCGGGTCTACTGGCAAACGCACGAGACCAACACGACGGCGATGAAGCTCTACGACAAGGTCGCGGAGAACTCGGGGTTCGTGGTTTATCGCAAGCCGGTTTAGTTCTTGGATGCATCGGACCTCAGCGGGGGTCGATGCATCGCCGGGCCGAATCCAGCGCTGCCGTAGCTCCCCTCTCCCACGCAGCGGAAGTGGGGTTGGGGGAGAGGGCGGGCCTGCGCAAGAGCGAGGCGTTTCACGCTGCGCGAGCGCCCGCCCTTCACTCCGGCTCGATCCCCGCCGCCTTGATCACCTTCGCCCACTTCTGCGTTTCGCTGCGCACGAAGGCGGCGAGCTCTTCCGGGGTGGATGGCGCGGGCTCGCCGCCGGTGCGGCTGAAGTACTCGGCGGCCCTGGCGTCGGTCAGCCCCTTGCGCACCATCTGGTTCATGCGCTCCACCACGGGCCTGGGGGTCGCGGCGGGGAAGAATGCCGCGGACCAGGCCACCATCTCGTAGCCGGGCAAACCGCTTTGCGCCATGGTCGGCACGTCTTTCAGCACGGGATGGCGCTGCGCCGTGGTGACGGCGATGGCCCGCAGCTTGCCGCCCTGGATCAGGGTCATGGCGGGTGATATGTCCGAGATCATGAAGTCGACCTGATGGCCCATCAGGTCGGTGAGCGCAACTGGCACGCCTTTGTAGGGCACGTGGAGCGCTTGCACGCCGGCCATCATCTTGTAGAGCTCGCTGGCGATGCGGGTGGAGGAGCTGCCGCTGGCGAAGGTGAGCTTGCCGGGCGTGGCCTTGGCCAGCGCGGTCAGCTCGGCCACGGTGTGCACGGGGCTGTCGGGCGGCACCACCAGTACCAGCCCGCTCTTGGCGATCAGCGAGACCGGCGCGAAATCCTTGACCGGGTCATAGGGCAGCTTCTTGAACAGCGATGCATTGGCGGCGTGCGTGGTGTTGGTGGTCACCAGCATGGTGTAGCCATCGGCTGGCGCGGTGGCAACCGCCTGCGCTGCGATAAAGCCATTGGCGCCGGGCCGGTTGTCCACCACCACGGACTTGCTGGTCTGGCCGGTGACGGCTTCGGCGACGAAGCGCGCGCTGCTGTCGGTGCCGCTGCCCGCCGGGAACGGCACGACCACGCGTACCGGCTTGGCGGGGTAGTCGCCCGTGTCGGCGGCGCGCACCAGGCTGGCAGGCATGGCTGCCAGCGCGACGACGGGCAGCAGCAAGCCGGCGATCGCGCGCCGGGTGAAGGGGTGCGTCATGTTGTCTCCTCGTTTGCCACTTTTACGTTTTTTATTACGTTTTTTTATTACGTCTTTTTACCGCTTGTGCCTTTGCGGCATCTGCCGGGTTTCTTTCGGGGTAACGCTCAATTGCGGCTATGGGGTACCGCGAGCGCCGGGTAGCGATCGGCCAGGTGGGCGGGCAATTCCACGTCGAGGATGAAGTGGTCCCCGCGATACCAGAAACACCCCGCCGTGAGCACCTTGCCGTCGATATCCAGCGTGGTGCGCACGATCTTGGCGATGGGCGCGGCAAAGCCGTAGGCCAGCGCGCGCGCCATCGCATAGTCGGCGGGTTCCACCGTCATGGTCTGGTGCATGATGCCAAGGCGCTCCCCCACGGCCTCGCGCAGCAGGCGGGCGATCTTGCGGTGCCTTTCACTGCCGCGCGGGAACTGGCTGAAGACGGACTCGGCCACGTACAGCTCGATCAGGCAGAACGGCTCGCCATCATGCACGTGCAGCTTGCGCAGCAGCACGTAGCGGCCCAGCGGCTCGCCGCGCGTGGGCAAGCCCGGCGGCAGGCTGACGTCCCTGCGTTTGTCCAGGATGCGGATTTCCAGCTCGCTGCCGCCGACCAGCTCGTTGTTGATCGCGGATCGCATGCCTTCGCTCGGCCCGGGCGGCTGGCCGGTGACGTGCGTGCCGCGCCCGCGCTGGCTGCTGACCAGGCCCTCCTCGGCCAGCACGGCAAAGGCCTGCCTGACGGTGACGCGGGCGATGCCGTAGGTCTGCGCAAGGCGCTCCACCGTGGGCAGCTGGTGCCCCAGCGGCCATTCGCCGGAGATGATCCGGTGGCGCAGCACGCTGGCTAGCTGCCGGTAGCGCGCCACGCCGCCCGTGCCATCGCCTGGCAGCGCATGCGCCTCGCCGCCGGGGGCCGCTGCTGAGTCGGCCGCGCGTGTTGCATTGCGCATCACGGCAGGCTCCTCGGCACCGTCATGGGCGTGGGCATGGGCATGGCCTGTAGTCTCTGCGTCATGCCTTTGCCGATCCGCGCGTGGTGCCCGCGGCCATCATGCGGTCGATGGCGGCGTCGTCATAGCCCACCTCGCGCAGCACCTCGCGGCTGTGCTCGCCCAGCGCGGGGGCGTGGCGCTGGCTGGTGGGCGGCGTGCCCGACCATTCGCTCGGGACCGCCATCTCGCGGATGCGGCCCACGCCCGGGTGGTCGGTCTCGCGAAAAAAGCCGATGTCGCGCAGATGCGGATCATCGAGCAGCGTTTCGAACGTGTGCATGGGAAACACCGGGATATCGGCCTCTTTGAGCAGCGCGCGCCATTCGTCCGTGGTGCGCTTGGCCATTTCGTCGCTGACCATCGCGTAAAGCTCCGTGATGTGGGCGGTGCGCGTGGTGATGCTGGCGAAGCGGGGATCGGTGTCGAACAAGCCGGCCTTGCCGATGGCCTTGAGGAAGGTGCGCCAGTGATGGTCGTGATAGATCAGGCAGCACACATGGCCGTCGCGCGTCTGGTAGGGCCGGCGCTCAGGCGACAGCAGGCGCGGATAGCCAAAGCCGCCGCGCGGCGGCACGAAGGTCTCGCCGTAAAGGTGGTCGCCCAGCACATAGGGCACCATGGTCTCGAACATCGGCACGTCCACGCGCTGGCCCTTGCCGGTGCGCGCTTGCGCGTACAGCGCGGCGCAGATCACGCCAAAGGCGTAGAGCCCTACCGAGCGGTCGGCAATGGTGATCGGGAGATAGCGCGGGATATCGCCGCTGCCCTTGGCCACCGCCTGGGGCAGGCCGCAGGCCGCCTGGATCAGGTCGTCGAACGCGGCCTGCGGCGCGTAGCGGCCGCGCTGCGAGAAGCCGAACATGCCGACATAGACCAGGCGCGGGTTCAGCGCGGACAGGGTCTCGTAGTCCAGCCCCAGGCGCTGCATGGCTTGCGGCCTGACGTTGTAGGCCAGCACGTCGGCGTCTTGCACCAGCCGCAGCAACGCCTCGCGCCCGTCTTCCGATTTGAGGTCCAGCACAACGCTGCGCTTGTTGCGGTTCAGGCCCAGGTAGAGCGGCCCCATCTTCTCGTCGCCGCACGGCCCGATGCCGCGCGTGACATCGCCCTCGGGCGACTCCACCTTGATCACGTCGGCGCCGAGGTCGCCCAGCATCTGCGTGGCCGAGGGGCCCATGAATACCGCTGTGATGTCCACCACCTTGACCCCGGACAGGGCGCCAGCCGTCATCTCCATCGTCTCCCCTCATCGCACGTTCGAATAGTTCTATGAATAGTTCTATGAATAGTTCTATGAATGGGACTATAGGAAAATAAAACGGATGGGACAAGGAAGGATCCGAACGCCGCCGGGTGCGGGGAACCTGGTCGAACAGCCCCTGCCGCCAGCCATTCGAGAAAACCCTCTAACCGCTTGACAATTTGTGCCGGTCTGTGCAGAAACACCCGTTTTTATGGGTCGTGTTATCCACAAATACTGTGGATAACAGGCACCTCGCTTCCCGCCAACCGGCTTGCAGCCGCCAATCCGGTCGGACTGCCTATTGTTTCAGCAACTTGAAGATTTTGTGGCACATTCATGGCATGGATGCCGTTGTCGAAGCCACGGGCGTCGATCGCCGCCCTTTGCTGGGTATCGCGCGGCGCACCGGCTGCTGCTTGCTGCTACTGCAGGAAATCTCCGTAGCGAGCGCGGATCTCTTCGAGATTGGCGAGCGTGCCGGAAAGATGCCGGCGCAGGCTGGCCTGGGCGGCGTCGGGGTCGCCGCTGGCGATCGCATCGATGATGGCAGTGTGATCCGCCACTACCGCGTTGGCCTTGCCGGCGATCGGCAGGTGCAGGCGGCGCAGGCGGTCCAGGTGGCCGCTCTGGCGGCGCACCAGCATCCACAGGTCCGGCACGCGGGCAGCTTCGTACATCTGGCGGTGGAAGGCCTGGTCGAACAGGGAGAACTCCGCGAAGTCCTGGGCGGCCAGCATGGCCTGCTGCCGCGCCACGCTCAGGCGCAGCCGCTCCACCAGCGCGGGGTCCGGTTGCTTGGCCAGCGTGCGCACGATTTCCACTTCCACGGAGCGCCGCAGGAAATGCGCCTGCTGGGCCAGCGCGATGCTGATGGGGCTGACCACCGTGGCGTGCTGCGGGAAGATATCGACCAGCCCTTCCTCGGCGAGGCGCATCAGGGCATCGCGCACCGGCGTCTGGCTGATGCCGTACTGCGCGGCGAGATCCGTGCGCGACAGCACCGTGCCGGGCGGCAGCGTCATGGAGATGATCATGTCCCGCATATGCTCGAACACCTGCGGCGCGGCATGCCGGGTGCGGTCGAACTGGAATTGAATCTGCGGGGCGGACAAGGTGGCTTCAGTGGCTTCAGTGGCTTCCATCGGGCGTTCTGGTTTCACTGCACGGGCGTGGTTTATCACGCACAAAGACGCTGTATTGCGCCTCATGGCAGCAGTTTAATGGAAAGCTTTACGGTTTGACACACTAATATATTAGTGCTTTAATCCTTCCGACGATATCAGATGTCGTATCTCTACCGCCCAGTTCTGGCACCGGAGGTCCGGCCCAATGACAACATCCGTGGAAGAGACAACATGACGTCACGAAAGAAGACGCCTGAGACCCTGCGCAGCGCGCGCTGGTTTGCCCCCGACGACCTGCGCTCCTCCGGGCACCGCTCGCGCATCATGCAGATGGGCTACTCGCCCGACGAATGGCTGGACCGCCCGATCATCGCGATCATCAACACGTGGTCCGACATCAATCCTTGCCACTCCCACTTCAAGCAGCGTGTCGACGATGTCAAGCGCGGCATCCTGCAGGCCGGCGGCTTCCCGATCGAGCTCCCCGCCATCTCGCTGTCGGAAAGCGCGGTCAAGCCCACCACCATGCTGTACCGGAACATGCTGGCGATGGAGGCGGAGGAACTGATCCGCTCCCACCCCATCGACGGCGCGGTGCTGATGGGCGGCTGCGACAAGACCACGCCGGGCCTGCTGATGGGCGCGTCGAGCGCGGGCGTACCGGCCATCTACGTGCCGGCCGGCCCGATGCTGCGCGGCAACTGGAAGGGCAATGTGCTGGGTTCYGGCTCCGACGCCTGGAAGTTCTGGGACGAGCGCCGCGCCGGCAATATCAGCAAGACCGAGTGGATCGGCATCGAGGGCGGCATCGCCCGCAGCCACGGCACCTGCATGACGATGGGCACGGCCAGCACCATGACTGCGATTGCCGAGGCCATCGGCATGACACTGCCGGGCGCTTCATCCATCCCGGCCGCCGACGCCAACCATATCCGCATGTGCTCCGAGGCCGGACGGCGCATCGTGGACATGGTGTGGGAGGACCTGACCCCGCAACGGATCCAGACGCGCGCCTCGTTTGAAAACGCCATCGCCGTGGCCATGGCAATGGGCTGCTCCACCAACGCCATCATCCACGTGATCGCCATGGCGCGCCGCGCCGGGCATGACATCGGGCTGGAGGATTTCGACAAGACCAGCCGCCACGTGCCGGTGATCGCCAATATCCGGCCCAGCGGCGACAAATACCTGATGGAGGATTTCTTCTACGCTGGCGGCCTGCCCGCGCTGATGAACCGCATCAGCGACAAGCTGCACCTGGATGCGCTGACCGTCACCGGCCGCACGCTGGGCGAAAACATCGCGGGTGCCGAGGTCTATAACGACGACGTGATCCGCACCAAGGACAACGCGCTGTACCAGGAGGGCGCGCTGGCCGTGCTCAAGGGCAATATCGCGCCGGACGGCTGCGTGATCAAGCCCAGCGCCTGCGAGAAACGGTTCTTCAAGCACACCGGCCCGGCGCTGGTGTTCGACGACTACCCGTCGATGAAGGAAGCGGTGGAGCGCGACGATCTCGACGTCACCGCCGACCACATCCTGATCCTGCGCAACGCCGGCCCGCAAGGCGGCCCGGGCATGCCGGAATGGGGCATGCTGCCCATCCCCAAGAAGCTGGTCCAGCAAGGCGTGCGGGACATGCTGCGCATGTCGGACGCGCGCATGAGCGGCACCAGCTACGGCGCCTGCATCCTGCACGTGTCGCCGGAATCGTATATCGGCGGCCCGTTCGCGCTGGTGCGCACCGGCGACATGATCTCGGTCGACATCGACCGGCGCAGCATCCACCTGGAGGTGTCCGACGAAGAGCTGGCGCGCCGCAAGGCCGCATGGACGCCGCCGCCGCCGCGCTTCGGGCGCGGCTATGGCTGGATGTTCTCCAAGCATATCCGGCAAGCCAACGACGGCTGCGACTTCGACTTCCTGCAAACCGATTTTGGCGCGCCTACGGGCGAACCCAGCATCTACTGATAGCGGACCCATCATGACCGATACCACGACCCAAGCCAGCAAGCTCAGCCAGCAGACCATCGACCAGTTCAAGACCGTCAGCACCGCCACGCTGTGCACGGCGCTGTTCAAGCGCGGCTTGCGCAACCAGTTCATCCAGGACGTGCATCCGCTCAATCCCGAGCGCGGCAACATGGTTGGCGAGGCCTTCACGCTGCGCTACATCCCGGCGCGCGAAGACCTGAACCCGATCTCGGTGTTCCTGGATCCGAACCATCCGCAACGCCAGGCGGTTGAGCAGTGCCCATCCGGCGCGGTGCTGGTGATCGACAGCCGCAAGGACGCGCGCGCGGCCTCCGCCGGCTCGATCCTGATCACGCGCCTGATGCAGCGCGGCGCGGCTGGCGTCGTCACCGATGGCGGCTTTCGCGATTCGCCGGAGATTGCCCGGCTGGCCATGCCGGCCTATCACCATCGCCCCTCCGCGCCGACCAACCTGACGCTGCACCAGGCCATCGAGATCAACGGCCCCATCGGCTGCGGCGACGTGGCGGTGTTCCCGGGCGACGTGGTGGTGGGCGATGCCGAAGGCGTGATCATCGTGCCGCGCCACCTGGCCGAGGAAATCGCGGCGGAAGCGGTGGAGATGACCGCGTTCGAAGACTTTGTCACGGAGGAAGTGATGAAGGGCCGCTCGATCATCGGCCTGTATCCGCCGACCCAGGAGCAAAGCCGGCTGGACTTTGCCGCCTGGCGCGAAGCCAAGGGCCGCTGAGCATCGCCGCCTGCCGGACCGTACAAGCCACGAACAAGCCAAAAACAAGCACATGAGCCAGCCGGCTCCCGACGCGAGGGGGCAAGGCGGCCACGGATGGAGACACGATGCATCACAACAAGCGAGGCGCGCTGCGCCGCGTTGCCGCCCTCGGTATGCTGGCCGCGGCCAGCGCCCTGCTCATGTTCAGTACCGGCGCGCAGGCCGAGGACAAATGGCCGTCGCGCCCGATCACCTGGGTGGTGCCATTCGCGGCGGGCGGCTCCACCGATATCGTCGCCCGCACCATCGGGCAGGAAATCTCGAAGGCGCTGGGCCAACCGGTGGTGGTCGAGAACCGGCCCGGTGCGGCCGGCGCGGTGGGCGCGGGCTACGTGGCGCGCGCCAAGCCGGATGGCTACACGCTGTTTGGCGGCACCATCAGCACGCATGCCATCAACGCGAGCCTGTACAAGAATCTCTCATACGACCCGGTCAAGGATTTCGAGCCGGTCTGCCTGATCGCCTACGTGCCCAACGTGCTGATGGTCGACGCCAAGCTGCCGATCAACAACGTGAAGGAGCTGATCGCCTATGCGAAGCGCCATCCGGGCCTGAGCTTCGCGTCGTCGGGCGCGGGCACTTCGACGCATCTGGCAGGTGAGCTGTTCGCCGACATGATCAAGGTGCCGATGACCCACGTGCCTTACAAGGGCAGCCCGCAGGCGATCCAGGACGTGGCCGCCGGCCTCGTTCCCTTTCTCTTTGACCAGCTGACCGCGGGCGACGCCATGATCAAGGCCGGCAAGCTGCGCGCGCTGGCCGTGACCTCGCCCAAGCGCTCCGCGCTGGCGCCCAATGTGCCGACCATGGCCGAGGCTGGCGTGCCGGGCTTCGAGATGGTGTCGTGGCAGGCGCTATACGCGCCGCACGGCACGCCCAAGGACGTGGTGCAGCGGCTGAACGCCGAAGTGGTGCGCGCGCTGAGGCAGCCCGCCGTGCAGCAACGCATGACGCAGCAACTGGGCATGGAAGTGGTGGGCAGCAGCCCCGCCGAACTCGCGGCGTTCATGGGCAAGGAGATCCCGCGCTGGGCCGAACTGGTGAAGAAATCGGGGGCGACGGCCAATTGATGGCTGGTCCGGCGTTGCCACGGTTTTCTCCCCTCTCCCACGACGTGGGAGAGGGGAACCGCGCAGTTGCGAAGTGATGCGTTGGCGCTATCGCTGCGCGTTGGATGGAAAGCACTAGACCGAATCCCGAATCAAAATCGCGCAGGAGACAACATGCACTTCTACACCAAGCCCATTGCCGCAGCGCTAGCGGGCATGGCGGCCGCACTCGCCTTGACCGCCCCCGCCACCCATGCCGCCGAAGCCAGCTACCCCACCAAGACCATCACCATCATCGTCCCCGCCTCCCCCGGCGGCGCCATCGATCTGGTAGCGCGGCTGGTGGGCCAGAAGATGACCGAAGCCTGGGGCCAGTCCGTGGTGGTGGACAACCGCCCCGGCGCCACCGGCATCATCGGCACCGACCTCGTCGCCAAGAGCCCGCCGGACGGGTACATGCTGGCGCTGGTGGCCAGCAGCCACGCCATCAATCCCAGCATGGTGAAGAAGCTGCCCTTCGACACCATCAAGAGCTTCGAGCCGGTGGCGCTGACCCACGTGGTGCCGCTGATGCTGGTGGTGTCCCCTTCCCTGCCGGTGACGTCCGTCAAGGAACTGATCGCCTACGGCAAGGCCAACCCGGGCAAGCTGTCGTTCGCGTCCAGCGGTTCGGGCGGCGCGCCGCATTTCTCGGGCGAGCTGTTCAAGAGCATGACGGGCATCGACATGGTCCACATCCCGTACAAGGGCAGCACGCTGGCGCATCCGGACCTGACCAGCGGCCGCGTGTCGCTGATGTTCGACACCGTTGCCGCCATCGGGCCGCAGGTCAAGGGCGGCAAGGTGCGCCCGCTGGCGGTGACGACCACCAAGCGCTCATCGGCCGCGCCGCAGGTGCCGACCATGGCGCAGGCCGGCTTGCCCGGCTATGAGACCAGCACCTGGGGTGGCGTGCTGGCCCCGGCCGGCACCCCCAAGGCGGTGGTGGACAAGCTCAACGCCGAGATCAACAAGGCGCTGGCTTCGCCCGACGTGCGCGAGCGCCTGCAGAACGCCGGCATCGAACCCGCAGGCGGCACGCCCGCGCAATTCGCCAGTTTCCTGCAGGTGGAAATGGGCAAGTGGGCCAAGGTGGCCAAGGATGCGGGCATCCAGCCCGAGTGAGTTGCCACCAGGCAGCCACCAACCCATGCGTGCCGGCGCCATGGCGCCCGGCCATCAAGCCGTACTTTCGGAGACAAAACATGCGCTCGCTCTACACCCCCACAATTAGCCGCCGCGCGGCCCTGGTCGCCCTGGCCATCGGCGCCTGGCTGCCCGCCGCGCAGGCCCAGCCCGGCGTTGCCTGGCCGACCAAGCCGGTGACCATCATCCTGCCGTTCGCCCCCGGTGGCGGCACCGACGTGGGCACCCGCCTGGTGGCGCTGCGGCTCTCGCAACTCTGGGGCCAGCCGGTACTGGTGGACAACCGCCCCGGGGCGGCCGGCAATGTCGGGCTGGACATCGTGTCCCGCGCCAAGCCGGATGGCTACACGCTGGTGGCCGGCAATGTCGGCACGCAATCGATCAATCCCTCGCTTTACAAGAAGCTCAACTATGACCCGGCCGCCTTCGTGCCGGTCAGCCTGATGGCGGAGTTGCCCTTTGCCCTGGTGGTAACGCCCAAACTGCCGGCCAGGAACCCGAAGGAACTGGTGGCGCTGGCCAAGGCGCAGCCCGGCAAGCTGACCTATGCCAGCTCGGGCAGCGGCGGCTCGCCGCATCTGTCGGCCGAGATCTTCAAGGCAGCTACCGGCACCGACCTGCTGCATGTGCCCTACAAGGGCGGCGGCGCGGCCATGACCGACCTGATGGCAGGCAATGTGGACATGCTGTTTGCCTCGATCCTGGAAACCGCCGGCCATGTGAAATCCGGCAAGCTGCGCGCGCTGGCCGTGACCAGCAAGGTCCGCTCGCCCGCGCTGCCGGATGTGCCAACGCTGGCAGAGGCGGGCATCGCCGGCGCCGAGTCGGGATCTTGGGTCGGCCTGCTGGCGCCGGCCGGCACGCCCAAGGACATCGTCGACAAGATCGCCGCTGGCGTGAAGGAAGTGGTGGCGATGCCGGCGGTGAAGGAGCAACTGATTGCGCAAGGCGCCATTCCCGTGGGCAGCACGCCCACGCAGTTCGCCGACCTGATAGCCACGGATCGCAAGCGCTACGCCAGGATCATCCAGGACAACAAGCTCAGCGCGGACTGAATCAAGCACCGCCGGACCACCATCACCATTTTCACCATTTGGACCTCTTCTCATGAAACCACGCCTTGCCCAGCACGGACGCTTGCCCGCCGCGCTTGAAGCCAGCCTGGCCGAGCACTACGACGTCCACCCGCTGTGGGCCGAGACCGATCCCGCCGCCTTCCTCGCCAGCCACGGCGGCGAGTTCGCCGCACTGACCACGCGCGCCGCGATCGGCGTCGACGCTGCGATGATCGCGGCCATGCCAAAGCTGAAGGTTATCTCCAGCTTTGGCGTGGGCCTCGACAAGATCGATCTGGACGCCGCACGCGCGCGCGGCATCGCCGTTGGCTATACGCCCGACGTGCTCAACGATTGCGTGGCCGATACGGCCTTCGGCCTGCTGATGGACGTGGCGCGCGGCTTCAGCGCGGCCGACCGCTTCGTGCGGCGCGGCGAGTGGCCAAAGGCGCAGTTCCCGCTCGCCACCCGCGTCAGCGGCAAGCGCATGGGCATCGTCGGCATGGGCCGCATCGGACGCGTCATTGCCCGACGCGGCGCGGGCTTCGACATGGAAGTGCGCTACCACAGCCGCCGCCCCGCGCAGGATGCGCCCTACCGCCATGAGCCCTCCCTGACCGAGCTGGCCAGGTGGGCGGACTTCCTGGTCATCGCCACCGCCGGCGGCCCCGAGACGCGGCACCTGGTATCGGCCAAGGTACTCGACGCGCTGGGCCCGAAAGGCTTCCTGATCAATATCGCGCGCGGCACCGTGGTCGACGAAAACGCGCTGGTGGATGCGCTGGTGCAGGGGCGCATTGCAGGCGCCGGGCTGGATGTGTTCGAGAACGAGCCGCAGGTGCCGCAGGCGCTGTTCGCGCTGGACAACGTCGTGCTGCTGCCGCATATCGCCAGCGCCACGCACGAGACGCGCAATGCGATGGCGGATCTGGTGTTTGAAAACCTGCAGGCTTTCTTTGCCAATGGGGCGGTGAAAGCCTCGGCGGTGTAGAGCGGTTAGATCGACGTTAAGGGGGGGGAGGGGGGGACGACGCAGGCCAACGCCGCGCGCCGCCCCCGCGCTCAGAAGGGCTTTGACAACGCCACGTAGAAGCTGCGCCGCGGTGCATACTGCGGCGCGCCCACCCCAATGCCGGTCCCGTCGCGCAACGGGTAGTTGCGATCGAACAGGTTGATCACCGTCAGCCGGACTTTGAATTTGCCGATGACCGGTGCATCGAAGGCGTGTCCGGCGCCCACGTTGACCTGGAAGTAGGCGCCCAGGTGATTGGTGTTGGCGAAGCCGTTGCGCAAGCCGCTGCCGAACAGCGCATCCGCACTCAGCAGCGTGCCGTGCCACGTGTACGAGGTACCGAACGAGCCCGCCACCGTCTGGTCGTGGTCGAGATGGACCCAGTTGCTGGCGATATACGCCAGCTCATCCGCGCCGAAATGGAACTGCCCGGTCTCGACCCCCTTGGCCAAGGCGCGCGAAACGCCCAGGTTGGCATAAGCGGCGAAGCTCCCCTGCCGGTAGTTGGCCGTGCCCTCCAGCCCGTAGATCTTGCCTTGGTCGTAGTTGAACGAGGAGAAGATCAGCGCGTTGCCGAACTGCCCTTCGTCCTGCAGGTGGCGCACCTTGCGGTAGTAGGCATCCAGCCCCAGCGTGAGGTTGCGCGTGGCCTGGTGCGACACGCCAAGGTCGAAGTAATCCGAGCGCTCCGAGCGCACGGCCGTGTTGGCGTCCGACGGCAAGGCGTTGGTGGTGCCGGCGAAGCTGGCCACCGAGGTGGTGTCGATCTTCTCGGTCGCCGGCGGCGTGAAGTAACGCGCGTAGCCGGCATGCAGGCGGGTCACGTTGGTGAGATCGTAAGTCAGCCCCACGCGCGGGCTGAGCTGCTGCTCGCTGACAACCGTGTTGACGTGGTCATACCGCGCGCCGTAGTTGACCGTCAGCTTGTCGGTGGCCTTCCACTCGTCCTGCAGGTAAAAGCCCAGCGTGGTGCCGGTATTGCTGGTGTTGTCCACGATGGTGAATGGCACCCCGCTGGTCTGGTTGCCGTTGGCGTCGGCAGGCAGCACGCTGGAGGTGTTGTCCACGCCGTAGTGCTCGCGCTGCACGAACACGCCGGTGCGCAGCGTGTGGCTGGGGTTGAGCACGTAGCTGCCGTCGGCCTGCACGCCGTAGGCTTCGTTGCTGCGCGTGATGTTGGCGGCAACGCCGGTGTAGGCCAGGTCGCCGATCGGGTCCGGGTTGTAGTCGACGCGGCTGGTGCGATGGAACAGCGACACCTGGAAATCGAGCGCGGACGATACCTTGTTCTGGTACGAGAGGATCTGGAAATCGGTCTTCTCGCGCTGGTTGGCGTTGAGCTGGTCGGAGGGCGGCGTGACCACGCCGTCGATGGTAAACGACGGCGACAGGCCCGGCCGGTTCGGAATCTGGAAGCGGTTGTCAGCGCTGCCAAACATGAAGCTCACCCGGCTGTCCGGATTGATCAGGTAGGACAGCGTGCCGAATGCCTTGCCCTGGTCGGTGTGATCGTGTATGGCATTGCGCCCGGCGGCGGGGTTCTCGATGCCGAGGTTGTTCTCGACAAAGGAGCCGCTCAGGAAATAGCTCCACGGCCCTTTGGCCCCCTGCACATAGCCGTTGAGCTCATGGTCGGCGTGGCTGCCGAAGACCGTGCCGATCTCGCCGCCGAAGGCCTTGGGCTGCCCCTCTTCGTCGGCGGCCGCGCCCTTGGTGCGGATGTCCACGATGCCCGCCGTGCGAAAACCGTACTGCGCCGGCAGCGCCCCGGTGATCAGCTTGATCTCGTCAGCGAAGCGCGTATCCAGCATTTGCCCGAAGCCGCTGATCGGCTCGGGAATGATGACGCCGTTGATGCGGTATTGCAGGTTGGCGTGGTCGCCGCGCACGTGCAACTGGCCAAAGGAGTCCTGCACCACGCCGGGGGCTTGCAGCAGGACCTGGTTCAGCGGCGTGTTTTCGCCCTGGGGCAGCGCGTTGATGTCCTCGCTATCGAAGCGATAGACCGAGCTGCCGGTCTCGGGCGACAAGGCATTGCGCGCCTCGTCGAGACGCTTGGCGGTGACCACGACGGCATTCAGGGCCTTGTCGCTGGCGGCCTGCGCGGGAGCCGATGGCGAGGATGGCGAGGAAGCGGGCGGGTCGGCCGGCGACGACTGCGCGTGGGCGGACAGGGCAAGCGCCGACGCGGCGCCGGCCGCGATGGCTCGAAGCGGAAAACGGGACATGGGGTGCCTCTGATGGAATGGGAATGTCGCGCACGGCCTTCAGGCCCGCGCGCATGCACTAAGCGAACAATCCGCCAGTCAAAGGGACAGAGGGGGGCCACGGCTGCGGGGCCGTGGCGAGAAGATGGGCGCGATGTGCCGCTCGGCGAGCAGCGGGTAATGCCAGCGGCGGAAGCTGACGAGCAGCAGCCAGCAAGCCATCGACGGCATGCCCACCGCGGCGGCCGCGAAAGCCAGGCATTGCAGGCAGGCGTCGTGGCCGGGCCCGCACTGCTCAATGTCGGCCGGTGCCGCGCATGGATTGCTCTGCTGGGACGCGTGGAGATGGGAAAGCGCGTGGACGACGACGCCCGCCTGCCCGAAGAGCAGGAACACGCAGAGCAGGAGCACTAACGGGCGTCGCCACATGGGATGGCTGGGAGGGCGAGGGGCCATGAGCGGCCCGGCTTTCTATTTTTGCAACAATGTTGCAAGTGTGCCATCAGGACCCATCAGGACACAAGCGAAGTCAACACCCATGTACCTAGCTGCCTGTGCGGCCAACAACGTTGTGATTCGGGCCACACCCCCCTCCGTCGAGTGGTAGCGGGCCAGGTGTGCTATTGCGCATACTCGCGGCTAGCAAAAAAATAGCGCGAACGCGCATCGAGGGGTCAGAGATGGAAGCAACCATTACGTTTGCGGGGTACCTGCTGGCGTTTCTGCTGGCGCTGGTCCTCGGGGCGAGAAGCGTGAACCGGCACCATCCGGCGCTGCGCCAGGAATTGCCGGTTGCCGCGGAGCCGCAGCAGCCATAAACGTGGCCCTTGCGGCCCCCCCGCCAGCACTTAGGGTTCAGCAACCACCGCGACGTCGTCGCTTTCCCCCTGCGCCAGCGCCCTGAGCCGCGCCATCGAATTGCGGATATGCAGGCGGGCCAGATGTTCCGCCGCATCGGCATCCGCGCCTTCGATCGCCGCCACGATCTGCTCGTGCTCCTCGATGGCCGCCAGTGCCCGGTCCCGGGCAAACAGGACCCTTGGCGCGAACACCTGCGATGTCATATGCACAATGGGCACCTGCCGCGCCAGGTACTCGTTCGCTGCCAGCCCGATGATGGCCGTGTGAAACTCGACATTGGCCGCTGTATAGACCTCGGGCCGCCATGGCTCGAGGCTCCCCCGCTGCACTTCGATGATGGCGCGCAAGGGCGCTCCAGCCAGCTCGCTGGCGCGTGACGCCGCCAGCCGGGCCGCCAGGCCGTCGATGACCTCCCGCAACTCGTACGCGTCCATCAGCTGCCGGAAATCCGCGCTGACCACGGTCACGCCGCGCGCCGTCTCGGCGCTGACCAGGCCCTCGCGCTCCAGGATGCGCAGGGCTTCGCGCAGCGGCGTGCGGCTGATCTTCAGGTCCTCGGAAATCTCCACCTGGCGCAGCGGCTTGCCCGGCGGATACACCCCGCGGTAGATGCGCTGGCGCAGTACCTGTGCGACTTCCTCGACCAGCCGCACCCGGCCTTGCCATTCGAACGTTTCTGCCATTTGCCCCCAATTTTATGAAACTTCACGCAATTTTGCGCATCCCGGCGCCGTTTGGGCGCAGGGTGATTCAGCTTGGGTGGCGCAGTTTACAAGGGCTGCCCACGGGTCTACTATAGCCGCAAACAGTGGATTCTGGATCCAAAAACCAAAGCCTCGCAAAGCGTGGCATCCAGGCCCCCGAGACACTTTCTGGAGACGCCCGCCGATGAGCGATGCGCTTTGCTTTCTGTCCGCCGCCGAGCTTCAAGGCCGCATCGCCCGCAAGGAAATCTCACCCGTCGAGCTCACGCAGGCCGTGCTCGACCGCGCCGCCCGGCTGCAGCCTGAGCTGAATTGCTTCATCACGCTGTGCGCCGACCAAGCCATCGCCGCCGCCCGCGAGGCGGAGCAAGCCGTCATGGCGGGCAAGCCACTTGGGCTGCTGCACGGTATTCCCTTCACCGCGAAAGACCTCGTCAATACAAAGGGCGTGCGCACCACATTTGGCGTGGCGCCGTACCGGGACAACGTGCCCGACCACGATGCGGTGGCCATCGCCCGCCTGCGCGAGCAAGGCGCCATCCTGATCGGCAAGACCACCACGCCCGAGTTCGGCTCCAAATGCCTGACCGATTCGCCGCTGTTTGGCCGCACGCGCAATGCCTGGAGCCGCGAGCGCACCAGCGGCGGATCGAGCGGGGGCGCGGCGGTTGCCGTGGCTAGCGGCATCGCGCCGCTGGCGGTCGCAACCGATGGCGGTGGCTCCACGCGGATTCCGGCCGCTTGCAACGGCGTGGTCGGCATCAAGCAGAGCAACGGCGTGATTCCGCACAGCCAGGCGCAGGACCTGTTCGGCAACCAGACCTATGTCACGCCGACTACGCGCACGGTCGCCGATACCGGCCTGATGCTGCAGGCGATGGCGGGCGAGCATGCCTGCGACCCCTGGTCCATCGGCGTGCCCAAGCCGGACTATGTCAGCGCGGCGCGAGCGCAAGGCGACCTGCGCGGGCGCCGCATCCTTTACTGCCTGACGCCGCCAGGACGCCCGGCATCGGCGGAAGTGGCGCGGGCCTTCGAGGCGAGCCTGTCCAAGCTGGCCGACCTTGGCGCGGAGCTGGAACCTTTCTCCGGCGAAGGCTTTGACGTGGAGCCGATCTGGCGCGCCATCAACCATACGGTCTGGCGCGCGCGTTTTGCCGCTATTGCCGAGGAGCACGGCGACCAGCTCAGCGCCACGTTCCTGCGGCAGGTGGCCTCCGCCGCGCAGGTCAGCGGCGTGGAGTACCAGCAAGCCATGTTCGACCGCACGAAGCTGTTCCAGCGCGTGCAGGCGCTGCTGCAGCGCGCAGACCTCCTCGCCATGCCTACGCTGACGCGCACGGCGCTGCCCATCGGGCAGGACCTGTTCGGCACCATCGACATCGACGGCGAGACATTCGAAAACGTGCGCGCGCACTGGTTCCCGTGGACCATGCCGTTCAACATGACCGGCCACCCCGCCATCAGCCTGCCCTGCGGCTTCGGCAGCGACGGGCTGCCGATCGGCTTGCAGCTGGTGGGCCAGTTCCGCGGCGACGCTGAACTGCTGCGTGTGTCGGCGCTGTTCGAGGCGTCGCACGGGCTGCTTGGCCAGTGGCCGCAACCGTAATCCGCTGCAACCGCCCCCCCCTTTATCACCGATAGACCTCGCCACCGCATCCGCCATGACCCAAGCTTTACGCCGCAACCTCGTGATCCACACCCTGGCGCTGTCGGCCTGCGCCGTTGCTGTCCTCGCCCTGCCCCGGCCGGCCAGCGCGGCGGACAACCCGGATGCCGCGATGCACATCATCGTCGGCTACGCCCCCGGCGGCGCGGCCGACAGCCTCGCCCGGATCTATGCCGAGCAACTGCGCCAGGATGGGCATGGCACCGTCATCGTGGAGAACAAACCCGGCGCATCGGCCCGCTTGGCGCTCGACTACGTGAAGCGCGCCAAGCCGGATGGCAAGACCATCTTCATCGGGCCGTCGCCGCTGTTCACCATCTTCCCGCTGACCTACAAAAAGCTGGGTTACGACGCGGACAAGGACCTGGTGCCCGCAGCCGTGCTGACCGACGTGCCAACCGTGATCGCGGCGGGCGTGCAGCAGCCGTACAAGAACATGAAGGAGTACGTGGAGTGGGCCAAGCGCAATCCCAATAGCGCCAGCCTGGGCCTGGCGACCATCGGCAGCGCCGGCCATCTCGGCACGGTAGCCCTGGGCAAAGCGGCCGGCATCGCCATCACGCCGGCCGCTTACCGCGGCGCGTCCCCGATGCTGGTCGACGTGATCAGCGGCACGGTGTCGATCGGCTGGGATGCCGTGGCCAGCATGATGCCGCTGTACAAGGGCGGCAAGCTGCAGTTCCTGGGCGTGAGCGGCACGCGGCGCGCCAAGGCGCTGCCGGATGTGCCGACCTTGAAGGAGCAAGGCTTCAGCCAGTATGACTACGCCACCAGCTGGTACGGCGCGTTCCTGCCGGCCGGCACCCAGCCGGACGTCGTTGCCAAGGTCGAGAAGATGTTCATCGTCGCCTCCGGCAACGCCGCGACCGCCGGCAAGCTGGAGGCCCTTGGGCTGGAAGTGGCAGCCAAGCCTGGCCAGGACGCGCGGCATCGCATCCAGCTGGAGCGCGCCGCCTGGAAGCCGATTGTGGAGGCTACCGGTTTCGTCGCGGAGGACTGATCAGGATCAGAGGAAGGGGCGGATGACTCCGCCCCTTCCTCCCGCTCTAATGCGCCGCGCCTTCCCTGAGCGCCTCGCGCGCAGCCATCAGCGCAAATCCGAGCAGATTGGGCCCGCGCCACTGATCGGGATTGGCCGCGCGCGGATCGTCTGCAGCCAGGCCAATGCCCCATATGCGGTCCACCGGGCTGGCCTCCACCAGCACGCGCCGCCCGGTGCCGAGCAGGTAGCCAGCGAGGTCCGGATTCTGGCGGAATTTCTCGATATTGCCCTGCGTCACCAGCGCCTGGCACGCGGCATTCCAGCGCCCTTCTTCAAAGCCGCGCACCTCGCGGCCGAGCCGCTTGGCCGCGGCGGGCGAAGGCGCCGCCAGGATCCGCGCCAGGGCAGGCTCGTCGCCGAACAGGCGCGCCTTGCCAGCCATCATGAAGTGCTCGGCGCTGGCGAACACCTGGCCATCCACGCTGAACCGGGCGGGCCACCACTGCGACAGGCACTCCTTGCCCACCGCGGCTCCCGGCCTGGCGCTGTGGCCCCAGAAAAACAGGTAGGCGGGACGGTGGCCGCGCCGGAAGGCACTGATCAGGGAGGCGTGGTCATGGATATCGGGCTGGGTCATCGTAAGTCGGTATGGTCTGGCATGGATGGAGCCTGGGCGCCCCCAAAGCTCTCTAGTATTGTTCGCGGCAAAGGTGTGCGTCAAATGGCGCAAGGCGCGTGTTCATGAGCAAGGCGTTTTGAGCGCCGGGGCATCGGATCCTCGCCAGCGCAAGCCTGTGGTATCATCTGCGCCGTCTTAGGGGAGTAGCTAGCCTCCAGTCCCTACTGGAGGGGCCTGCGTCAACATACTTGGTACAAAAAACCATGGCGCCGGCGGCCTGATTGGCTCAGCGAGACCTTTGACTTTTCTGTCCACCAGCTGGGGCTGGCACTGGGCAGCGAAGTCATTGGTTCGTTTGTTGCCGGCCCCCTTTGGATGTCACATGGAAGCACTCATTGCTTCGTTCGGTATGGTCGCCCTGGCTGAAATGGGCGACAAGACTCAGCTCCTTTCCTTTCTCCTGGCCTCCCGGTTTCCCGGCAAGCAATGGAGCATCATTGCGGGCATTTTCGTCGCAACGATCTTCAACCACCTCTTTGCCGCCGCCCTGGGCGACTGGGCTGCATCGCACGTCAGCCCGGATGTGACACGCTGGGTGCTGGGCATCGCCTTCCTGGCCTTTGCCGCCTGGGCGCTGATCCCCGACAAGCTGGACGACGAAGGGAACAACGGCAAGCGCGCCGGCGCCTTCGCCACCACCGTCGTCGCCTTCTTCCTCGCCGAGATGGGCGACAAGACGCAGTTCGCCACCATTGCGCTAGGCGCGCAGTATGCCAACCTGGGCATGGTCGTGGTCGGCACCACGCTCGGCATGATGGCGGCCAACGTGCCCGCGGTCCTGCTGGGTGAACGCCTTACCCGCATCATCCCGCTCTCCAAGATGCGCTTCGTCGCCGCGGCGCTGTTCGCCATCTTCGGCATCCTGATCCTCTTCAAGGTGAACTTTGGCCTGAACCTGGGGACCTGAGCCAGCGGCATGGCACGGCCAACTCGCATGCCGGCACGCCAGCTTGTGCTTGCGTGCCGGCATGCGCCTATGGCGCCACTGCCCCGAGGGCAGTATCCTCCCTGAAGCCGTCCCGCCCCCCCCGAGTCCCAAGCCCAACTTGCCAGCCCAATGAAAACAAGAGCCGAAGTCGTCGTGCTGGCAGCCGATCTTGCCGGCACCACCGTGTTTGCCGTGGAGGGCGCCATCATCGGCATGCGGCATGGCCTGGACCTGCTCGGGGTGCTGGTGGTCGCGCTGGTCACCGCGGTGGGCGGCGGCATCATCCGCGACCTCCTGATCGGCGCGGCGCCGCCCAATGCGATCCGGGACTGGCGTTATCCCGCGCTTGCCTTTCTTGCCGGCACCGCGGCGTTCGTGTTTCACTCGGCGGCGCAGGGGTTTACCGGCCCATTGATCATCGTGCTGGATGCGGCGGGCCTGGCGCTGTTTGCCGTAGCGGGCGTGCAAAAGGCGACAAACTACGGCGTACGCCCGCTTGTGGCGACGCTGATGGGCACACTCACCAGCGTGGGCGGCGGCGTGGTGCGCGACATGCTGCTGGCGCAGGTGCCAACCGTGCTGACCGCCGACATCTACGCCACGGCGGCCTGGCTGGGATCCGCGGTACTGGTCAGTGCCCGGGCCCTGCGCCTGCCGCCGAGCGTCGCGGCGCTGGCCGGCGGCGCCAGCTGCTTTGCGCTGCGGCTGCTTGCCGTGCAACATGACTGGCACCTGCCGAAGGTGYCGGTCTGGTGAGTGCTCGGATCTGGGATCTGGGAGCAGGCAACGGATTGCAAGGACGAAGCCCGCCATTTGAGGGATAGCAAGACAAACGCGATTTCCCTGCCTGCTCCGGCGCAACACCCGTGCGTGCCCCGACCGCCGTGCCAGGTGCAACATCGAGTTCGCATGCGCTATGATCGCAATCGCTTGGCGCAGGCGAAGTACAGGGGGGGCGAAGCGTGAATGCCCAGGAACTGGACACAACAAGATTCGGGAAAAACAACATGCAGACACATGGCGGGAAAACAATAAGAATCCGCAAGGCACTGATGACCCTCGGGGGCGCTCTGCTACTGGCGCCCTGCGCCGCGCTCACGACAACCCAGGCGTCGGCCCAGAGCGTCGAGCAACCGGCGTTCAAGGAAGGCGATAGCTGGACCATGCACCTGAAGAACCAGTTCCAGAATGGTGAAACGCGCGAACGCAGCTTCGTCAGCGCCCTGGTCCGCTCCGGCGGGGATAGCATCCTGATATCGACCAAGCCAGTCGATTCCAGCCTCCCCCCCAAGGAAATCCTGCTGGGTCTCGACTGGAGCCAGGCGAGAAGCATCAACGGCCATATGCAGGTCGTCAACAAGCCGCTCTCGTTCCCCATGAAGATCGGCAAGACATGGACCGTCTCCTACGACGAGGAACATCCAAATCCCACGATCAAGCAGCGCCATACCCAGATGCAATACAAGGTGATTGGCTGGGACGATATCACTGTGCCTGCCGGCAAATTCCACGCATTGAAGATCGAAACCGACGGGACCTGGTACCTGGAGTTCCAGCCCACGCCGTCGGCCGCCGCCGCGGTTGCCAAGGTGGATCAGAATGGTTCCAGTGTCACGATGCAGAGCCAAAGGCCCACTACTCCAGATCCAGCCACAGGCCGCATTTACCGGGCGTACTGGTATGTGCCGTCGGTCAAGCGGGCAGTGAAAATCATCGAGGAGCAGTACAACTCTGGAGGCGGCCTCTCAAACCGGGACACGGTGGAGCTTGAGGCGTACAAGGTCGACATGCAGGCCGCCGCCGGCAACTAAGCGGTCGCCAGGGCTACTGCAGCGCTCGTACTGACCGGGCAGCTTACCGCAGCCACGGATGGAGCATCATGCCGTTGAAAGACACCCCAAAGGACTGGGTTCTGCGCGCGCCGCAAGCAGGCCGCATGGAACGCATCGAGGCGTTCTTTTCCGGGCATGGCTACGATCCGCACCGCCACGATACCTATGCCATCGGACGGACGCTGTCGGGCGTGCAGCGCTTTCAATATCGTGGCGCAGAGTGCAACAGCGTGCCTGGCGGGACCATCGTGCTGCATCCCGATGAAGTCCATGACGGCGAGGCCGGCACCGACGCTGGCTTCCAGTACCGGATGTTGTATATCGAGCCGGCGTTGATCCAGCAGGTGCTGGGCGGCAAGCCGCTGCCCTTTATCAAGAACGGCCTGTCCTCGGATGCGCGGCTGTGCGAAGCGACCGGCGTCTTGCTGCAAAGCATGGAGAGCCCGCTCGATCCGCTGGAGGAGGACGATGCGCTGTTCGATCTCGCGCATGCCCTGAGCGCCGCGGCCGGCGCTCGCGCCAGGCACCAGGGCTACGACTACCGGGCTGCAGAGATGGCGCGGGAGTTCATTCACGGCGCGCTGCACCGCACGGTCACCTTGAGTGAGCTGGAAGCGTGCAGCGGGCGCGATCGCTGGAGCCTGTCGCGGGACTTCCGCTTGCTGTTCGGCACCAGCCCTTACCGCTACCTGACCATGCGCCGGCTTGACCTGGTCCGCTCGCTGCTGATGCGGGGCCAGTCGCTGGCCGATGCCGCGCTGGCCGCGGGATTCACCGATCAGAGCCACATGACGCGTCACTTCGGCAAGGCCTATGGCATGTCGCCGGCACGCTGGGTAAAGATGCAGCAAAGGCTGCGCTGAGGGCGCCGGCCGACAGCTTGCACGATCGTACAAGATTTCACCTGCCGGCCTTGCTAACGTGCGCATTCACGACAAGGCAAGGAGATACACGCTATGCAACACGATCTGGCAAGCGCCCCACACAAAGAGCCCGGTGAATACAAGAGCCTGAACTTCGCGCAGAAGCTCGGCCTGATCCATGAGCGCTGGACACCGAAAGTCATCGCCGAGATGAACGACTACCAGTTCAAGCTGGTCAAGATCGAAGGCGAATTTCTCTGGCACCAGCATGCCGAGACCGATGAGGCGTTCATCGTGCTGGAGGGCACGCTGCGCATCGATTTTCGCGACGGGCACGTGCGGCTATCGGCGGGCGAGATGTTCGTGGTGCCCAAGGGCGTGGAGCACAAGCCTTTTGCCGAGACGGAGGTGAAGCTGCTGTTGATCGAGCCCAGGGGCGTGCTGAATACCGGCGGCGAGGGCGGCGAGCGGACGGCGGTCAACGACGTCTGGATCTGACCGCCCCGCCGTGCCCGCCCTATCCGCGCTATCCTCCCGGCGCTCAGGCCTTGCGATAGCGTGCGATGCCGTCCGGGCCCACCTCCATCACGGCTTCTTCCCGCTGCACGAGATAATTCAGGTGGGCAATGCTCTCGCCGGTTGCCATGCCGAGCAGCCCGGGCTCGGCGCCGATGGGGCGGGAGAATAGCTCGCCGAAGACGTCAACCGCCCGCCTGGGCTCGGCCAGCGCGGCGCGCAGCCGGTCCAGCGCGTGGTGCTGGCTGCGCTCCAGATAGTCGATACGCGCGTGCAAGCCACGGAAGGGCTCGTTGTGTGCCGGCAGCACCAGTACGTCGTCCGGGACTTCCCGGCGCAGCTTGGCGAGCGAGGCCAGCCAGTCACCCATCGGATCGGCATCGGGCTCGGTGGGGAAGACCGACACATTGGAAGAGATGCGCGGCAGGATCTGGTCGCCGCTGATCAGGATCTTCAACGCCTCGTTATAAAGGCAGGCGTGTTCGGGCGAGTGGCCATTGCCAACCACGACCCGCCACTGGTGCTCGCCAATCGTCAGGTTCTCGCCGTCGCGCAAGCGCCGGTAGCTGTCGGGCAAGGCATGGACGTACTTGCCGAAGCCGCCAAAGCGCACGCGGTAAGCTTCGATGGCATTGTCGTCCCAGCCTGCGCGGCGATAAAAACGCACGCCGTCTTCCGGCGCCTCGCGCCCGGTGTCCGCCGCGAGCACGCGGCA
Organism: Cupriavidus sp. 05L411; assembly: GCF_056398045.1. NCBI lineage: Bacteria > Pseudomonadati > Pseudomonadota > Betaproteobacteria > Burkholderiales > Burkholderiaceae > Cupriavidus > Cupriavidus sp. 05L411. Next base: position 35,062 of record NZ_JBFTOQ010000022.1, read on the forward strand.
GTTCAGGTACTCCAGCCGGGTCATCCACAGGCGGCAGCCGAACTTGCGGGTCAGCCAGCCGGCCATGCCGATATGGTCGGGATGCATGTGCGTGACGAAGAGCCGGGTGAGCCCGTCCGCCAGCGCCCCACCCTGCGCGAAAAGATCGCGCCAGGCGGCGGCGGTCTCGCTGGTTTGCAATCCCGCGTCCACCCCCGCCCAGCCTGCGCCGTCGCGCACCGCCCACAGGTTGATATGGCTCAGCGCAAACGGCATCGGCATGCGGATCCACAGCACACCCGGCGCGACCTCAACCGCGCTGCCTGGCGCCGGCGCTTCTCCGCAAGGGTAGTCGAGAACAGGCTTGCTCTCGGCCTCGGGTGGGGGGGTCAAACTCTCGTCGCTCATATTGTTGTTTTCCGTGGGTCCGTGCGGACATGCCAGCCGCGCCGCGTGGCGCTCGGGAAACTGCACCGGCATGGGGCAAGGCTGCGCACCCTTGCGTGCGACGCCGTGAACGATTCTACCGAGGTCCGGGCGTTCGCGCAGCAGCACGTACCCGGCGCAACTGGCGCGCGGGCGCCACGGCGCTGGCTAATACGGCGGGGTATATCCAGATTCTATATCCGGCATCAAAAAACTATCTTGGACATTTAGCGGCGGCAGGGCAATAGTGGGGCCACTGCCGCAAAAGTCGGCGGATCCCGGCAAAAATATCGCGCGGAGACACAATGAAACTGAGCCGCTGTACTTTCCTGATAGGCGCACCGGCCTGCATCCGGCCGTGGCTCCCAACCACGTGTTCGAGGCCCCTGACGGGCCGGCGCTGATCGGCATAGGCAACGATACACAGCAAAGACGCTTCGGTCTGGCGGCCGACCTGCAAGAGGTGGTCGATGCGCCGGATTTCACCACGATCACCGCCTGCGTGGCGAGTGTTTCCGAAACGGTCGATCTCGTCCCGGCGCGCGTCCGGCCCCGGCCGGTGGCCGAATGGCGCGATACCCTGCGCGCTGCCAACGTCGCCCGCTCCCCCATCCACAGGCTGGACCGGGCGCTGGATCATCCCGTGCGGCACACAGATCAAATAACGTTCTCATAGAAGGAATGGTCATGCCAGATTCCCCGGACACCGGCACGCCCGGCTCCTGCCTGGAGGCATTTCGCAAGCAGATCCGCGACTTCTTGCGAGAGGCGGTTCCGCCCGACATCCGCGCCGCCACGCGCGCGCACTGCCTCGTCACGCGCGAGCAGGCCGCCAGATGGCACCGCATCCTGCATGCGCACGGCTGGGCTGCGCCCGGTTGGCCACGCGAGCACGGCGGCCCGGGCTGGTCGCTGGTGGAGCAGGCCATTTTCCGGGAGGAACTCGCTGCCAGTGACGCGCCCCATGTGGAGAACCTGGGTATCGACACGATCGGCCCTACGCTGATCCGCCATGGCACGCCTGAACAATGCCGGTGCTTCTTGCCCGGCATGCTCACCTTCGACGACTTCTGGGCGCAGGGGTACTCCGAGCCCGACGCCGGCTCGGACCTGGCATCGCTGCGCACTGGGGCTCGCCGCGATGGCGATATGTGGGTCGTCAATGGCACCAAGATCTGGCAAAGCCTCGGGCATTGGGCCAACTGGGCTCTGGTGCTGGCACGCACGGACGCGGCCGCGCAACGCAAGCAGGACGGGATTTCAGTGCTGCTGATCGATCTGCGCTCGCCCGGCGTGACGGTACGTCCCATTCGCTATATCAATGGCTCGCACTTTCACGTCCAGATGTTTTTTGACGATGTGCGCGTCCCGGCCGCAAACCTGGTCGGTACGGAGAATTCAGGCTGGGCCATCGCCAAGGGCCTGCTGGTCATCGAGCGTCTGTTCGTGGCGCGGGTGGCCGAGTGCAAGGCAGAACTATCCCGAGCCGCAGGGCTGGTCGAGCGGCAGCACGGCGGCAACGATCCGGCGCGGAGCATGGAGCATGCCCTGCTCAGGCGCCGCCACGCCACCCTGGACATTCGCATGCGCGCACTCGAGGCGGCGTGGTGGCCTGCCGTGCAGCAGGCCGCGCAAGGCGGCAGTCCCCAACTGGAGGCTTCGTTGCTGAAACTCGAAGGCATCCAGTTGCTGCAGGACCTGCACCTGTTCAGCATGGATACCCATGGCACCGCGTCCCTGGTGTTCGATCCGCAAGCCGTCGAGGGCAGGCCAGGCGACGGGCTCGCTGGGCATGCCGGGAACCTGGCCCTGCACATGTGGCGTTACCGCGGCAGTTCGCTGGCTGGCGGTTCCTCCGAGATACAGCGCCAGATCATCGCCAAAGCAATCTTCTCCGGACAGACCGAGATCGACTGCCCGCGCGCCGATCACCTGGGCGAACAGCAGGCCATGATGGTCGATACCGTGCGCCGCTGGYTGGACAAGCACTACAACTTCGCGCGCAGGCAGAAGATCATCGGCACGCATGGCGGCTTCGATGAAGCAGCGTGGACCGGCCTGGCCGAACTTGGCCTGACCGGCCTGGCCATTCCGGAGGCAGCCGGAGGCCTGGGCAACACCATGGCAGACCTGCTGCCGATCATTGAAGCGCTTGGCGAAGCGCTGGTTCTCGAACCGCTGCCGTGGAGCGCGGTGCTTGCCACGCAGGCGCTGCTCGCGGCGCCGCATGGCCCGGCCCGCGACGCGCTGTTGGCGGCCCTGGCCAGCGGACAGACCCGCTGCGCGCTGGCTTGCGGTGACGGCGCCAGCGATGGCCGGATACCGCGCCCGAAGATAACGGCGCAGCGCACCGGCGAAGGCTGGCGTCTCGATGGCGTCAATCCGATGGTGCTGGGTGGCGCCCAGGCCCATCGCTTTGTCGTGGCGGCGTGCCTGAGTGAGGGCGGCATCGGCCTGTTCGACGTGCCGGCCAGCATCGGCGGCATTGGCAAACGCGCTTATCAGCTCCACGACGGGCGCAGCGCGGCTGACCTGCACCTGGACGGCGTGGTACTGCCGCGCGCCGCATTGCTCGCTGGCCCCGAGCATGCCCCCGTGTCAATGCAACAGGCCCTGGCACTGGCCACAGTAGCGCTCTGCGCGGAGAGCGTCGGTGCCATGCGGCGCGCGCTAGGCATCACAGTCGAATACCTGCGCACACGCAGGCAATTCGGCCGCACCTTGTCGGAACAACAGGTCCTCCAGCACCGCGTGGCTGAACACTACCGCGCATGGAACAACGCGCGCCATCTGGTGCGGCTGGCACTGGCAGACTGGGATACCGTGCAACCGGCGGAACGCGAGCGCCGCGTCAGCGCGGCCAAGTACATGACCGGTACCGCCGGCCGCGGTATCGCACTGGATGTCTTGCAGTTGCATGGCGCCATCGGCCTGCAGGACGAGACAGCCATCAGCCATTACAGCAAGCGGCTGATCGGCAATGAACTGCTTCTGGGCAATGCCGCCACGCATCTCGGGCGCTTTGCCGCCACCATGGACGCTCCCCGCATGTAATACGGCGAGGACATCGACGGAACCAAGAGAGGACAAGACCTATGCATGCATGGCCCCCGGAAAAGCGCCTCGCCCTTTCGCTCGTCTGCGCCCTGGCCGCGACGACACTGCCAGCCACTGCCGGCACGCAGGCGGATACGACATGGCCAAAGCGGCCGGTCACAATCGTTGTGCCGGGCGCGGCCGGTGGGACGATCGATATTCCAATCCGGCTGCTGGCCAGGAAACTCAGCGCGCGCCTGGGGCAGTCCGTCGTCGTCGACAACCGCCCCGGCAGCGGCGGCATCATCGGAACACAGGCGGCGCTGCGTGCCCCGGCCGACGGCTACACGTTGCTGGCAGGCAATGTCGGCCCGCAAGCGATCAACTACAGCGCCTACAAGCACCTCACCTATGGGCCGTCGGATCTGACCCCGGTCACCGACATCATTGCCTTTCCCAATGTCCTGGTGGTCAATGCCCAATCGCCCATCAGGAGCGTGGCCGACCTGGTCGCGCAACTCAGGCAACAACCCGGCAAATTTTCCTTCGGCTCGGCCGGTATTGGCCAGACCAGCCATCTTGTGGGCGAACTCTTCAAGATGCGCACCGGCACCGATGCCATTCACGTGCCATACAAGGGTTCCACGCCTGCCACCACGGCATTGCTGGCAGGAGAGACGACATTCCAGTTCGACAACCTGACACAGGCACTGCCGCATATCCGCTCCGGAAAGCTGCGCGCGCTCGCCGTGACCTCGGCGCAGCGCATGCCGAGCCTGCCAGAGGTGCCCACGATGGCGCAGGCCGGCTTTGACAGTTTCCTCTCGACTGCGTGGATCGGCATCTTCGTTGCTGCCAAGACACCGCCGGCGATCGTCTCCCAGCTGGAGCAGCAGCTTGCCGTGATCATGCGCGATCCGGAGCTGTTGGCCCAGATTCGCGAAATGGGGGGCGTTGCGGGAGGCCAGCCACCGGAGAAGTTCGCCGCATTCGTGGCAAGCGAGCGGAAACGGTGGGGAGAAGTCATCCAGACAGCGCATCTGACGCTGGATTGATTGACTTCGTGGGTGCTGAGCATGAAGGGGCGGTCGATCAGGCCAAGATGTCGCACGCAGCGTGATCGTCTTTCCGGGCATTGGTAGCCTGCCACAGGAACCTGGCCTGTCGATTCATCTACAAGTTGGGGTAAAAAATGACAGAGAGCGTGTTTCCCGAAAAGGCCGGGTCGCAGACGCCCGAGCATTTCGATGTCTTGATCGTCGGGGCCGGCATCTCGGGGATAGCATCCGCCTATCATCTCGCCGACCAATGCCCGGAGATGCGCTTCGTCGTCCTGGAGTCACAGGAAAGCTATGGTGGCACCTGGCACACGCATCGCTATCCCGGCATCCGCTCCGACAGCGACCTCTACACCTTCGGTTATCGCTTCAAGCCCTGGACTGGCGCACCGATCGCTACTGCGGCGGAAATCCGTTCGTACATGGGCGAGGTCATCGAGGAGAACGGGCTCGACCGGCACATCCGCTATCGGCATGCCATCCGCTCGGCATCGTGGTCGAGCCAGGACAATCTCTGGACCATCGAGGCAGAGCGGACCGACACCGGCGAGATGGTCCGGTTCACCACCAATTTTCTCTGGATGTGCCAGGGCTACTTCAGGCACTCGCAGGGCTACACGCCGGAATGGCGGAACATGCAGTCCTTCAAGGGACAGATCGTCCACCCGCAAACATGGCCCGAGAATCTGGCCTACGAAGGCAAGAAGGTCCTCATCATCGGCTCGGGCGCCACGGCAGCAACGCTCGTGCCGACGCTCGCCGGGACATGCGCGCATGTCACCATGCTCCAGCGTTCCCCGACCTATTTCTTCACAGGGCRCAACGCCAACGTGCTTGCCAACGAACTGCGGCAACTGGAAATCGACGAGACGTGGATCCACGAGATTGTGCGCCGTAAGATCCTGCACGATCAGGCCGAGTTCACGCGTCGCGCCCGGGAAGAGCCGGAGGTGGTCAAGCAGGAGTTGCTCGCCGGCGTGCGGGCCCATCTCGGCCCGGAATTCGATGTCGACACGCACTTTACGCCGCGCTATCGGCCATGGCGGCAGCGCATCGCCTTCATCCCGGACGCAGACCTGTTCCAGGGTGTGCGCGACGGCAAGGCCTCGATCGTCACCGACGAGATCGAGCAGTTCGTGGAAACCGGCGTCGAGCTGAAATCCGGCCAGACGTTGGACGCCGATATTATCGTCACGGCCACGGGCTTTGATCTGAGTGTGCTCGGCGACATCGCCTTCACCATCGACGACAAGCCTCTGAGCTTCTCCGACACCGTCACCTACCGCGGGATGATGTTCACAGGCGTGCCCAATCTGGTCTGGGTCTTCGGATACTTCCGTGCGAGCTGGACCTTGCGCGCTGACCTGATCGGCGACTTCGTCTGCCGGCTGCTTCGCCACATGAAAAGCAAGGGCGCGAGCAGGGTCATGCCGACGCTGCGGCCCGAGGACGAGAACATGACGCTTGGGTCATGGGTGGACCCGGAGAACTTCAATCCCGGCTACCTGATGCGCGGCATGCATCTGCTCCCCAAGCGGGGCAGCAAACGCGAGTGGCAGCATACTCAGGATTATTGGGCAGAGAAGGACGAATTCCCCACCATCGATCTCGATGATGCGGTCTTCGACTACACATGCGAATTGCCAGGAGGCGCCAAGCCACCGCTTGCTTGACGGCACCGGACAGCAGGGTTGCAACGCCCTCCTTATCTTCGATCGGCTGCGGCGCTGCCGCTGACCCTCCCGACACGCAGGACGCTATTGGTCACAGCGTCCCGGCAATGTGTTGCATGACCAGGCTGCTCATCGCCACGCTGACCCACACGATCAGGCCAAGCAGCAGCGGTCGTGCCCCAGCGCGCTTCAGCCTGTCGATGTCGGTACTCAGGCCTACCCCGGTGAGGGCGCCGACGACCAGGAACGGGGTCATCAACTGGATCGCATGTGTCAGGCCAGATGGCAGCCATTCATTGACAGCCGAAGCCAGGACGAAGAAGACAATGAACCACGGAATGGCACGACGCATCGACCCGCCAGGCTGATTGCGCTGGCAGATCAGCGCGATCACCAGCGTGACCGGCACGATCATCATGGCGCGCGTCAGCTTGACGATCGTCGCGAATTCGCCCGCGGCCGAACTCCAGGCATAGCCGGCTGCGACGACCGAGGACGTGTCATTGATCGCGGTTCCGGCCCAGAGGCCGAATCCGGCATCGGACATGCCAAGCATCTTGCCAAGAATAGGGAAAATGACGACGGCCACCACGTTGAACATGAAGATCGTGGACAGCGCATACGTCATGTCGTGATCGTCGGGCTGGAGCACAGGCGCGATTGCCGCAATAGCCGATCCGCCGCAAATGGCGGTGCCGGCGCCGATCAGGATCTTGAGCTTCTCAGGGATGCGCAGGATGCGGCCGGCGATGATGGCGGCGGCGAAGGCGACCGCTAGCGTGACCAGCGAGACCGGCAGCGACCTCAGCCCGGTCTGCACGACCTCGTGCAGCGGCAGGCTGAAGCCCAGTCCGATGATCGAGTATTGCAGCATCTGCTTGGAGGCGAACTGGATACCTGACTTGTATTGGTCGCCCGGCTTGAGAAAGGCTCGGCAGAGCACACCAAGCAGCATGCCGAAGACAGCACCGCCAAGTATTGGAACCAGCTTGCCAAGTAACGCAGCAGGCACCGCTACGGCGACGACCAGGAGGAGTCCGGGGAAGGAGGACTTGGTCGAGAGCATTCTGAACGCCATGTGCAGCACCTTCTTAGATGAATTTGGCATAACGATATGCCCATACCGCATATCGGAGCCAACGCCATTTTTGGGTTATTGCTATTGAAAAAATCGATAAGGACGCTCCTGGGCTGGCACGAAGTGCACAAAAAAAAGCCGCCGCAGGGGATGGGCGGCGGCGGCTCTACTTCGACAAGGCTGGACTTCAGCTAGCCACGCACAATCAAGTGACGAATTCAGATCACGGCGGGGGTCACGTACGGGGGGAACGCACTTGTCCGCGAACGCGCAATGCCAGCCCGATGCCATGTCAAAGCCTGCTACGCCGGCTTCCCGCAGCGTCGGCATATCGGGCAGCAAGGCCAAGCGATAACTTCTGTCACTACGTGAAAGCGCAAATAGCGGGACGCTTATCGAGCTGAGACTGCGCCACAAACCGCTGGTAAGTCCCAGTTCAGTTTGTGCCCGTAACGACAACACAGCGCTTCATGCCACCAATGCGATCAGGCCGGAAGTCAGTAGCAAACCGCTTACGATGTGCTCGAGCCTGCGCGAGGGTAGCCTCTTGCATAGCCGCTCCCCAACAAAGGCACCAAGGGCGAACATTGGCACAAGCAGCGCTGTCGAATAGAGCTGTGATGTGTGAACCTGACGCTCGACCACAAACAAGGCAACCACGCCGACATACAGCACCGCGAAATAAGCGAGGAGATTCGCGCGCAGAGTTGCGCCCTGCCCGATGCCATTGAGATAGTAGACGATCGGTGGACCGCCGATGCCCCCCAATACAGTCAGCGCACCGCTGATGGCGCCGGCGGTAAAGGTGGGACGCCAGCCGCTATCGTGCAGCCAGCGCCAGCCCCTGATGTGCATCAACGTGGAAAGGAGGACTGCGACCGCGACGATCCGACGCAGATCGACCCCGCTGTCGTTTACCAACCAACGCGTCGTCACGGCGGCGCAGCCCGTGGCGATCAGCGCGAGCGGAATCACAGTGCGCCAGCGCGCCGCGCTAGCCCAATTGCGCACGCCCTGCAGCGAGGTCGCTAGATGTATCAGCACGATCAGGACACCGACCTCGGGGGCTGGGATCAGCAACCCGAACAAGGGCGCCATGACAAGTGCACCGCCAAATCCGGTCATGCCTTTAGCCAAACCGGCCACCATGCAGATCAAGGCAAGACATCCCAGTACGGAAGGGGAATCGACAAAACTCATGCGTCGCTTTATTCGCGGTAGACAAGAAAATATGAAGGCAAAATCGATCGCTACCGTGCACGCAAGACGACATACCCCCAAGGAGAGGGCCAGCATATTCGCAACATTCATGACGCACGTATAGTGCCAGTGGCGTCATTTCGATGGTGCCAGAGGCACTCTTGCAGGAGAGCGCCATGCCCGCGTCGCGTTGCTGGGGCCATCGCATTGGCACGCCACAGGGGTTCCTTTCCTTGGCTTCGGCAGATCAGCCGCCCGGACACAAACGCGGTGACCATCGTCACCGGCTTCGCCCCGGTTCCGGTGGACGTCCTGGCGGCTCGGCTTAGGTCGCAAAAGGGCGGCCCGAAGCGCGCCCTGAAAAACTGACAAACCTGGGGCAAAAGGAACTTCAGCCGTGCGGTCGCAACCGGCACCCGCTCCCCACTCTGCTGGCTGGTATCCACCCTCTTTCAGAAGGGTACTGAAATTGCTGTACTGCAGCACACTTACCAACGGCAACTCGATCGACCCTGTTGTTGCCATCCCTTGAGGGTGTAGGCGATCTCCCCGGCCTACACCCCTTTTTCCCTTTCTTCACTCCGTTTGAAGGGCCAGGACGTGTCAATCCAGGGGCGTTTTCAAAAAACGAATCCCCCCATCAGAGGGGATGAAAATAATAGATACGCCGTAATACCTGGCATTCCATCGTTTTTATGTCAGACATTAAAATATTGCAATGTGTGCCACAAATGATCTCGGATATAGTGCGTCGCAGCAATTGAATATTTAGCATTTTATTTATTTCATATCGATTTACCGTGGGAAGTAACTCGGAATATGAACAGATCAGGCCGACAGGCATGAACTGGCTATTTTCAGTTTCCAGCACCGTCTAAGACAAATACAACGAGCGAGGCCGCAACCGGCGCGGGAGGGGGAACCACCGCACCGTGTAGCCGACCTGCCGGACACATTAAACAACCACGCGGCACACGCGGCGCTGCAAGCGCCGGGCGGCACGTTGTGGAATCGGTGAAAACGGGGTCCCACCAGAAGGTAGGGGGCAAAAAGTGCAGCACACAGGGGTATTCACGCGTCAGGAACTGGACAATTACTTTGCCTCGTACGTAGGGATGGAAGGCGGAAACCCGAGGGCCAATCTCTGGATCTGCGACAGAAGCCCGCATCCCTGGTACGAGCGCCTGGCGGGGCCGTTACGGCCGCGCACGGAGCCACCGGCATGGGATACGGCGTTTCGCGCGAAACATCGGGAAGACATGGGCAAATGGCTGAACCACCAGCGCATTGCCCGCATCATGGCCGCGGCGCGCGCGCAAGCGCTCGGTATCCGGCTGGATGACAATGACTGGAAGGCGTACTACCGGGACGAGCTCTACGCACCCGACGGCGCGCAATTCAAGCTGAACCTGTTTCCCTTGCCTGTCATGCTCGATGGCCTGACACCCTGGTCCAAAGTGTTCCGCGGCCAGTCCGAGCTCGTGCCCAAGGATCGCTACCTGGACCTGTGCCGGCATGGCGGGCGATTCCGCTTCCTGCGTACGCTCTGCGCGCACTGGCGGCCCAAGGTGGTCGTCTGCATCGGCTATCGCCAGGCTGACGACTTCGTACGCGCATTTGGGCTCGAGCAGGTCGCATGTGAAGAGCGGCAATTGCAGCCGGCAGACCAGGTAAGGCTCCTGCACATCTACAAGAGGGATGGCACCACGTGGATCGTCTGCCCCGCACTGGCGGGTAGCGCGGGGCTGACCTCCGACGTGCAGCTCAACGCGTTCGGCAAGCTGCTCGGCGCCAGCCTGGCGCCGAGCGACTTCGATCACCCTTGCGCGGCGGCACGCGGTCCGGGCAGATTGCCGGAGAGCCTGAATGCGCTGTTGGCCGGAAATGCATCTGGCGGACTGCCCAGCGGCGGATATCCTGCCCAACGGCATCACCACCCTGACCCAGGGGACGCGCGCCAACCCCGATCCAATTTCGTACCCCAGGCCATGTAGCCGCCGGAGCCATGGTTCAGCCCGCCGGCCACGGCCATGCGCCTGGAAAGCCCGGCACGCCTGATGACACCAATAGCGCCGGGCGTAGGGAGCCAATGTGCCTTCCAGGCGACCGGATCCATGCTTCCAGAAGCAGCAAGCTTGCGCCGGGCCTACGGATTACGCCTATATTCAAAGACCGAACCAAGCGCACGGACAGGGGGCAGCCATGGATCCTGAAGCCTTTGCCGGTCTCCTCGCCCGCGAGGGGTTCCGGGAAGTCGTCACCGTCACCCGCGAGGCTAACGGATCTCTTGACGTCCATGCGCATCCCTTCGAAGCCAGGGCGCTGATTCTCGAAGGGATGCTTTACCTGGCCACCGAAGGCGAGGAACAAGCCTTCCGGGCCGGGGATGAATTCCACTTGCGCGCCAACGAAGCGCATTCGGAGCGCTACGGGCCACAGGGCGTGAAGTACATGGTCGGCAGGAAATAGCGCGCCGCGGCTGCCGGCCGCCCGTCGGGATTTGCACCAGCTGGCCAACTCATGCGAACATCCTCCGTTTTTGGGAGCCCGGCCCATGAAACGCTCGACCTTGCTCGCATCGCTAGCCCTGCTCACGCTGACCGTGGGGCAGCCCGCCCTCGCGGACACGCTGAAGAAGCCCCGCCTCGACGCACTTGCCGCCGCCGCGCAGGCCAGCCCGCCAGCCGATTTCAACGCATTCCTGAGTGCGGCAGCCAAGGCCGATCCTTCGCTGGCAGGCAGTGTCGCCGCCTATCGAAAGCGCGCGCCGCTGCACGGCGACGACCTGACCAATATCGGGCGCTTGCTGGGCCTCTATAACCGGATTCACAACCACCAGGCGGTGATCGGCGCCATTGAGCGCATGGTGGCCTTGCGCACCGTGCGCGACGACAAGATCCCGCAGCACGAGAACCCCGCCATCATCGCCTTCGGCAACCTGGTGGAAGGCATGGCCAAGGACTTCGGCCTCACCTTCCGCAATGTCGACAACCGCGTGTTCGAAGTCACGCTACCGGGCACCGGCAAGGAAGAATTCGGCTTGCTTACCCATGCCGACGTCGTCCCTGCCGTGGCGGACGAATGGGTGCTGGACGACGGCACCAAGCTCGATCCGTTCAAGGTCACGCGCGTGGGTGATTATCTGTACGGCCGCGGCACCATCGACGACAAGGGCTCGATTGCCACCGTGCTGTACGCGATGAAAACCGTGAAGGAAAGCGGGCTGAAGCTCAACCGCACCATCCGGCTGATGATCGAGACCACCGAGGAGACGGGCGGCGACGGCATGAAGTACTACCGGCAGCACACCAAGCTGCCCGAGTACAACATCGTGCTCGACAGCAAATACCCCGCCGTGGTGGCCGAGAAAGGCTCGGGCAGCCTGAAGGTGTTCTTCCCCGTGCAGGCCACCGACGGCAACGCCACCGCCATCGTCGGCATGAGCGGCGCAGCCGCCGCCAACGCCGTGCCGCAGACCGCGAGCGCGCAACTCAAGGGCGGCGACCTGAACGCGGCCCGCGCCCGGCTTGAAGCCGCACGCGCCGCCTTTATCGAGAAGTACTCGCCGCAGGGCAAGTTCGCCATCGATATCACCCAGCGCGCCGACAGCCTGGAGGTCAAGGTCACCGGCAGTTCCGCCCACGGCTCCCGGCCCGAGGAAGGCGTGAATCCCCTGCCGCGCCTGACGCTGTTCCTGCGGGAATCCGGCATCGCGCTGGCCGACAACCACTACGCCCGCGCAGCGAAGTACCTCGACGACCTGTATGGCACGGGCTACCTCGGCGAGAAGATGGGCGTGGCCTACAAAGACGACTTCATGGGCCCGCTCACCCTGTCGCCCAACCTCGTCCAGGAAAAAAATGGCCAGCTGGAAGTCACCACCAACGTGCGCATGCCGCGCGGCAACACGCCGCAAGCGCTGTCCAAGGCCATAGCCGACAAGATCAACGCCTGGGCTGCCGCCAACCACGCAACGCTGACCATCGGCCACGACCAGGGCGACTGGATGGCACGCGACCCTAAAGGCGCGTGGCTGTCCACGCTGCTCAACATCTTCGGCGACACCACGGGGCTGGAAGCCAAGCCCGTGCCCACCGCCGGCAGCACCACCGCCAAGCTGATGCCAAATGCCATCAATTTCGGCCCCGCCATGCCCGGCAAGAAGTACACCGCGCACAACGCCAAGGAGTACAAGGAAGTCGCCGACCTGGACCTGGACATGCAGATGTTCACCGAGATGCTGATCCGCATCGGGGATCTGAAGACGATGCAGTGAGGCTGCTGCTGCGGCGACCGGGGGCCGCATTGCGTTGCAAACAGCGCCGCCCCGCAATCCCGTGCCATCTGCACGAACATCGCTCGCGAGAGCGTGTCGGTCGGCGGAATCGCCTTCTTGGCGAATTCCTGCGTCACCGCGGCATGTTCATCGTTGCGTTGCGGATTCGTGCACTGATTGCCCGTACGCCAGCAGGATCCGGATGCGTGCCGGGGTTGCAGTTCATCCGCCAAAGCCCTGCCACGCGATCCGGGGCTCTGGCAAGTACCTCCATGGCGAGACAACCGCCGTATGCGGTACCGGCCACGATAAAGCGGCCTTTGACCTGGGATAGCAGAAGATTGGCACTCGCGGCGAAACTCTCCTCCGCGAGGATTTTGACTTCCGGGTCGACGATATCCGACAAGCCTTCAAGCTGGGCGCGATACAAGCGCGCGTCACACGGCATGGCAGGCAAGAGGATCAGTGGGAGCATATTGCGCATTGGACGCGTAAGTATCTACCCATCAAATCGCCACATGCCTCGGCGTGTGCGCGTCCAGATCGATTTCCTGCTACGCCGGCTGGGCCTATCTGCTTAGCAATCACGCTTGGCACGACGATGGAAACGCTCGCCATCCTGAATCATGGCCGCCACGGGCAACCACCCCGTTGAACACGGCCCTGCCCCCTCATGTGAGACGAAACGTCGGTTTTTGTGAGACACAGCGTCAAGTGACGAAACGATAACTCTGCAAAAATTGGCGCCGGTTCGTGGTACGCGCCACCCATCTAGCAAGAGCGCGGCCCCGGGCCTGAGTGGCACGCGACCTTCGATGGCAAGCACGACTCGCTTGCCGGCACCTGGCCGCGCACGACCAGGCCACCCCAAGGGTTCTCGATAGCAGCCCGGCAGCGCAGCTTGTGTGCGGCGCAGCGCCGCGGCTTGCCGACACCATGCAGTTCCTGCGGGATGCGCCCGGTGCGAGCCATAGCGTACTGAAAACACAATATTGAAGGCGGGAAATCTCATGCTGAAAAGTAGGACGACATTAATATCGCTGACACTCCTGGCCGCCGCCGCGCTCGCGGCATGCGGGGGCGACAATCCAGAGAACGCGGCCGCGAACGCTCAGACGCCCGCCGCGCCCACGCCCACGCCGGTGCCTCCGGCGTCCACCTGCGCCGAAACCGGCGTGGATGCGAAGTTCGCCTGCCAGACCGGGGCCACGGAGCCGCTCTACATCTACCAATGGGCGCTCAAGCAGGCCACCAGCTACTTCAAGTCTTTCTCAGGGATCGCGGATGGCGTCACCGATCTCAACGTGGAAGACGTGCATGCCGCGGGCATCAAAGGCCAGGGCGTCAATGTCCTGGTGCTCGACGACGGCGTCGATATCGGCAATGAGGACCTGGCCGCCAATGTGAACAGGTCGATGACTTACAACTTTGACGACGGCACCAACAACCCCACGCCCGCCGATATCCCCAATAACATTGCACAGGCCCATGGCACCCATGTGGCCGGCATCATCAGCGCGGCGCAGAACGGGAAAGGCGTGATTGGCATCGCGCCCCGCGCCACCCTGGGCGGCGCGCGTTTCATCGGCACCGCGAATGCCAATATCTTGCAGGCCTACGGCGGTGCCGACTGGTCCAGGAATGCCCACATCATCAATGCATCGTACGGAGGCAATCCCGTGGTGCCGGACGAGTACGACACTGAATCCGGGAGCAGTTCCGTCATCAGGGCCTTTCCAAATCTGAGAAGCGGCAAGGGCCTGGTCATGGTGAAGGCCTCAGGCAATGAGTACAACAACACCGGGGGCGACAATCCCAGGTTCTGCCCCAATATCGATGGGATAAGCGGCGTCATCAGTTGCGAGAATCCCGCGAACGACACAGAGGCGCTGGAGCCGGGCGTCATCCTGGTCGGCGCGGCCAACGCCAAGGGCATCAAGTCAAGCTACTCCAACGCCGGGGCGGTCAACTGGATCACCGGGCTTGGCGGTGAATTCGGAGAAGCGGGGCAATACGGAGAGCTCGGCTCCGGCCCGATGATCTTCTCGACCGACCTGACCTCTTGCGCGAGAGGCTATAGCCGCAACTTCCTGGAACTCACCAACGCATTCAGCATTGGCGGCAGCGCAACCAACAAGAAAGATAACCCGAACTGCGACTATTCCAGCATGAATGGCACCTCGGCCGCCACCCCGACCATTTCAGGGGTGGTTTCACTGATGCTGGCGGCAAATCCAAACCTGACGTGGCGAGACGTGCGCGAGATTCTGCGCGTAACCGCCAGGAGAATCGATCCGGACTATGGCTCGCGCAACAACCGGAATCTCCGGCTTGACCTGAAGCAGGGGACATTCACCGCCAGCGAAGATGCCAGCCTCGTCGATGGCAGCCAAACGGCACGGCTGGACCTGGGCTGGCAAAAGAATGCCGCGGGCAACTACTACTCGAACTGGTACGGCTTCGGCCTGGCGGATGCCGCGGCCGCTGTCAGGCTGGCGAAGGCATACAGTGCCTACAAGCCGGCAACCCTGGCCATTGGCGACTTCACCAAGGCGTTCGCCGATAGCGCCCAGCTCAAGTACGGCTCGGTCCAGAAACTGGGGCAGTTCACGGTCGGCGGCAATGACAAGGTGGATGCCCTGCAGCTGAGACTGAGCGGCTCCATCTGCGTCGGCAGCGTTGGCGTTTTTGTCAAATCGCCCTCCGGGACCATTTCCGCACTCGCTGTTCCATACAACAGCTACTACAGCACGGGCGTTCCGGAAGTGAAAAGCTACGGGCTAGGCAGCTATGCATTCCATGGCGAGAACGCCGCCGGGAATTGGGAGGTGTATGCGGTCAGCGTGATGCCGGCCACCGCTGCGCCCGGCACGTGCAGCAGTTTCCAGCCGGAAGCCGATGGTGTCAGCGTCAAGCTCGGCAAGCCCTTGGCTGTTGAATACCGTGTGATTGCCGCGAAATAACGGGGCGAGGAGAATAATGATGAAAATGAATTTGTCCTTCAGGGTCTTGCTGTGCGGCGTCGCGGCGCTGGCCACCACGCTGTGCTACGCGGGCGCGTCGACTTACGTGGCTGGGCAACAGCTGTCGCCCGCCCAATTGAAGAGCCTTGCGGGCACCACGGTCGTTCGCCTTGGCAGCCAGTCGTTCCAGACGCTGCCGGCCTCGGCCGCAGCGAAAAGCGCGGGAGCCGTGGGCAGTGCGGTGACGCTGGTCGTCAACGATCGCGGTGTTGTGGGCGAAAGCCGCAACGAGGTGGTTGTTTCGCAAGTGTCGACCCAGGAAGTCCAGCAGACGATCGGCAAGCTAAGCCACGCCGCAATCGGGGTCCAGTACTTCGACCACATGCGCATCAGCCAGTTGACGTTTGCTACGTTCCAGGACGCGGTCAGCGCCAGGGAACAGCTCAAGACCCTGCTTGCGCCAGGGGCCACGGTCGATGTTCCGATCCGGTATGGCAAGCCCAAGGTGCGCTGAGCCGGCTTTCGCGGCCGGAGCCACCCCTTCTTGCCGCGTTTGAAGACCCCGGCTGCCTCGGGCCCTGTCGTTGTCACGGTACGTGCCTGGCGTGCTACATGCAGTGCGGCGGGCAGGTGATCGACATCGAGGGCTGAGGCCTTGCTATCAGGCGCCGGCGCCGATGGCGGTGATTTCGCTGCGGAGGCTCTCCAGCCATTCGTTAATGGTGGCAGCTTCGCTGCCGCTGGCCGACGCCGCTGGCCAGTTGTTGCGGGGACGCTCCGCGAGCGCGCGCACCTCCCGCGGACTCAGGCTGAAGCGGCGGCGAAAGGCGCGGCTGAACGTGCTCTCATTGGAATAGCCGTAACGATATGCCAGCTCGGCGATACTGAGCCCGCTGCCCTTGGATCGGGCCAGTTCATCGAAGCAGCGATCCAGCCGCCTGCCCTGGATGTAGGCGTTCACGCCGCCGTCGCTCTCGAACAGCCGGTAGAGGCTGGCTCGCGACAGGCGAAAGACGCTGGCAACCTGCTCCGGCGAGAGCGCTTCCGTGGCCAGATGTTGTTCGATGTAGCGCCGTACCAGCTTGCGCATGCTGCGGCGTGCCGCCGTTTGCACTTCGGGCTCGCTATCGCGCAGCTTGGCGCCGCTGCCCTCCAGCATGATCAGCGCCGCGGTGACCGATGCGGCCATCTCCTGCGCTGTCAGGCTGGCGCCGGCCAGCATGAGTTGCGACAGGTGAGACGCCAGCAAGCGTGTGGAACCCTGGCCGGCATCCAGCACGGTGCCGTGCAGGTTGCAGCTCCTCAGCGCGGCGGGAAGGCGGTCGCGCGGCACGGTGAGGGTGATGTTCGAGAACGCCGGCGTCCGGCTATCCAACGTCCGCCCCAGGTCGAGCAGGCTGATCGATCCCTCGCTCGCATGGAACGGCCGGTTGCCATACTCGCCCTGAACGCCGCCCGTGACGTAAAGCTGGATCAGGATGTGGTCGATATTGCTGCGCCGGATCTCGACGCTGCCCCGCTTGAAGCGATGCGCCACGGAGCCCCCGACACGGGCGATCAGGCTGTCGCCCAGATGGACGCCCTTCAGTTCGGCCGAAAACGCGTCGGGCGCGGCGCCAATTTCGACGTCAAAGAGCGGCGATAGCGCTGCGCGCCAGAGTTCGCCGGCGTCGGGAAGTGCCCGCCCATCAAGCCGGACATGCACTTGCGGCGGCGGCGTCGCCGCGCCGCCGCCAGCCTGCGCGCTGGTTTCGGACTCCGCTGTCATCTGTGCTGATGCTGGGCCTGCCACGCGATTCCTTTTTTTTGGGGGAGCGGTAAAAGGCTTCGGCGCGCTGCGCATCGGCACCCTGTCCGCCCCACCCGGGTGTGATGCCATGCCGTAGCGTGCGCGCTGGTGCCGCTGCAGGGCACATGATATCGAATGGACGAGGCCATGCGTTAGCGCGGCGGCTTGCTCCAAAAAAAACGCCCCACCGGGACCGCGTGGGGCGTTGCCTGACTGTGCGATGTCTGGGCGTTACACCGGCACGTCCTTCATCGGGTCCGGTTTCCGGTTATCGAACCAGCGATACAACGTAGGCACCATCACCAGCGTCAGCAGGGTCGAGGTGATCAGCCCGCCGATCACCACCACCGCCAGCGGGCGCTGCACTTCGGAGCCCGGGCCGGTGGAAAACAGGAAAGGCACCAGCCCCAGCATGGCGATAGTGGCTGTCATCATCACCGGGCGGAAGCGCTGGGTCGCGCCCTGGATCACGGCCTGGTCCAGCGACAAGCCGGAGTCACGCAACGTGCGGATGTACGACACCAGCACCACGCCGTTGAGCACCGCCATGCCCCACAGGGCGATAAAGCCCACCGAGGCCGGCACCGACAGGTACTCGCCGGTGACGAACAGGCCGATGATGCCGCCGATGGAGGCGAACGGCAGCACGGTGATGATCAGCGTGGCAAAGCGCACGGAGTTGAACAGCAGGAACAGCAGGAAGAAGATCGCGGCGATGGTCACCGGCACGATGATCTTCAGGTGGCCCATGGCGCGTTCCATATTCTGGAACTGGCCGCCCCACTCCAGGTAGTAGCCTTCCGGCAGCTTGACCTTGGCGTGCGCAGCCTGCTGCAGCTCGGCGACGAAGCCGCCGAGGTCGCGGTCCTTCACGTTGATCATCACCACCACGCGGCGCTTGGCCATTTCGCGGCTGATCTGCGCGGGGCCGTCGGTGACCTCGATCTTGGCCACGCTTTGCAGCGGCACCTGGGCGCCGTTGGGCGTGGCCACCAGCAACTGGCGGATGGCCTGCACGTTGTCACGGAACGCCTCGGGCAGGCGCACTGCCGCGGCAAAGCGGCGCTCGCCTTCGAAGATGTCCGTGGCGCGCTTGCCGCCGATGGCGATCTCGATGATGTCGTGGATGTCGGAGGCATTGAGCCCATAACGCGCGATGGCCTGGCGATCGATCTCGATCGACAGGTATTGCTGCCCGGAGATCCGCTCGATGCGGATGTCCTGCGAGCCCTGGATGCCGCCGGCAACCCGCGCGATCTCGCCGGCCAGCTCGCGCAGCTTGTCGAGGTCGTCGCCGAACACCTTCACCGCCACGTCCGAGCGCACGCCGCTGACCATCTCGTCGACGCGGTCGGAAATCGGCTGCGCCATCACGATCTGCACGCCGGGAATGGCCTTGAGCTTCTCGCGGATGGCGTTGGCGATATCGTCCTGGGTCCAGCCGTCGGGCCACTCGTCGCGGTCCTTCAGGCTGGCAATCGGCGTCGATTCGTTCTGGCCCTGCGGGTCGGCCGGGCTCTCGCCGCGGCCCACGCCGGACACCACCGACTTCACGCCGGGCACCGACAGCACCAGCTTGTTGGCTTCCATCTCCAGCTTGACCGATTCCTCCAGCGAGATGTTAGGCACGCGGTCCAGCGCCGGCACGATCGAACCTTCCTTCATCTCGGGGATAAAGGAGGTGCCCAGCAGCGGCACGATGGCTACGGTGGCCATGAACGCCACCACCGCGCCAATCACGGTCTTGCGGCTATTGTTCAGCGCCCAGTGCAGCATGCGCAGGTAATGGCGCTTCATGAAGGCAATCAGCCAGGTATCGTGCTCCGCGCCGCCCTTGAGCAGGTAGGACGACAACACCGGCGAGAGCGTCAGCGACAGGAACAGCGAGATCGCCAGCGCAATCGAGATGGTGAACGCCAGCGGCGCGAACATCTTGCCTTCCATGCCGGTCAGCGTCATCAGCGGCAGGAACACCAGGATGATGATGCCCACGCCGACGATCACGGGCGTGGCCACTTCCTGCACCGCCTTGACCAGGATCTCGGTCTTGCTCATGCCGCTCTTGTCGCGGTGGCCGAGCCGCTCGAACGCGTTCTCCACCACCACCACCGAGCCATCCACCATCAAGCCGATGGCGATGGCCAGCCCCCCGAGCGACATCAGGTTGGCCGACAAGCCCACCTGGTTCATCACCATGAAGGTCATCAGCGGTGTCAGCACCAGCGTGGCCAGCACGATGACGGACGAGCGCACATCCCCCAGGAACAGGAACAGCACGATCACCACCAGCACCACGCCTTCGAGCAGCACCTTGGTGACCGTCCACAGCGCGGAGTCCACCAGCTCGCTGCGGTCGTAGTACGGCACGATCTGCAGCTTGCCCGGCAGCATGCCGCGCTCGTTGATCTCGGCCACGCGGGCCTTGACGCGGCTCACCACTTCCTTGGCGTTGCCGCCACGCATCATCATCACGATGCCGCCGACCGACTCGGTCTCGCCGTTCTTGACCAGCGCGCCCTGCCGTACTTCATGGCCGATGGTCACGTTGGCCACATCCCGCACATAGACCGGCGTGCCCGCGACCTCCTTGAGCACGATGCTGCCGATATCCTCCACGCCCCGGGCCAGGCCCACGCCGCGGATCAGGTACTGCTCGGCGTAGTGCGGCAGCACGCCGCCGCCGGAGTTGGCGTTATTGCGCGCGAGCGACTGGTAGACCTGCTGCAGCGTGACCTGGTAATGCCGCATGCGGTCCGGGTTGACCAGCACCTGGTATTGCCGGACGAAGCCGCCCTGCGAGTTGATTTCCGCTACGCCCGGGATCGAGCGCAACAGCGGGCGCACCACCCAGTCCTGCGCGATGCGGCGCTCGGAGAGTTCCTCGGTCGTGAGCGCGCGGTTGCCGTCGTCGACGCGGTCCAGCGTGTACTGGTAGACCTCGCCCAGGCCGGTGGAGACCGGGCCGAGCACCGGCGTCACGCCCTCGGGCATGCGCCCGGCCACCTCGATCAGGCGCTCCATCACCAGTTGCCGCGCGAAGTAGACATCCGTCGCATCGGTAAACACCAGCGTGATCAGCGACAGGCCCGCCTTGTTGAGCGAACGCATTTCTTCCAGGCCGGGCAGCCCGGTCATGGCCATTTCCACCGGCACCGTGACAAAACGCTCCACTTCCTCCGGTGAGCGGCCGGTGGCTTCGGTGGCGATCTGCACCTGCACGTTGGTGACGTCGGGGAAGGCATCCACCGACAGTTTGGTTGCCGCGCGCAGGCCAAAGAAGAACAGCACCACCGCCAGCACGCAAACCACCAGCCGCTGTTTGATGGCGGCTTCCACAAGGGATTTCAGCATGATCGATTACCCCTGTTCCAGGCGCTTGCGCTCGTTGTCGAGGTGGAAGGCACCATCCACCACGATGCGCTCGCCCGCCTTCACCCCGCTTTGCACCACGCGCATGCCGTCGCTCTCGGCGCCCAGCTTGACCTTGACCTGGCGGTACAGGCCGCCGGCCTGCTCCACGTACACCAGCTCGTCGTTGCCGTCGCGCACGATGGCGGATTCCGGGATCACCAGTTGCTCGGATGCAGCGCTGGCAATCAGCATGCTGGCCAGCATGGCCGGCTTCAGGCGCCCTTCGCGGTTATCCAGCTCGGTGCGGACCAGCACGGTGCGCGTTTGCGGATTCACGGTGCGGCCCACGTAGATGAGCTTGCCGGTGATCTGCTTCTGGCCCGCGCCGTTGCCAAGGGACGGCACCTCGATGTCCACGCTCTGGCCCTCGGCCACCAGCGCGGCCTGCTGTTCGGGCACTTCCGCCACCACCCACACGCGCGACAGGTCGGCCACGGTGTAGAGCGCATCGGCCGGCTGCACCACCTGGCCTTGCGCGACGTTGCGCTCCACCACGGTGCCGCTGATGCTGGAGAACACCGGCGAGTAGGAATCGATGCTGCCGCTCTTGGCCAGTTGCGCCACCGCGGCGGCCGACATGCCAAGCACGCGCAGCTGGTCGCGATAGGCGCGCATCTCGGCCGAGGAAATGGCCAGCTCGCTCTCGCGGCGTTGCAGCTCGCCGCGGCCGATCACGTCGGCGGCGAACAGCTGGCGCGCGCGCTCGGCGTTGCGGGCCTGCAGCTCGGTCTGCGCCTCTGCCTTGAGGAAGGCCATCTGGGCCGCGCCCAGCTCGCTGCTATGCAGGCGGGCGAGCACCTGGCCCGCCTTGACCTCCTGGCCCAGGATGCCGTAGAGATCCGTCACGCGGCCGGTCACGCTGGCGCCAATGCGCGCCACGCGCTGCTCGTCGAAATCGATGCGTCCGGACACGCGCAGCACTTCGCTGAACGGGCTGGCAGCCACCGCGGCCACCTTCAGGGTTTTTTGCAGCGTCTCTTCCGGCTTGACGACGCCGGGCGGCTGCTTGGGCGGCTCGGCGGCCGGTGCGGGTTCATCGGAGCAGCCAGCGAGAGAAAACAGCAGGGCTGCGGTTGCCGTCAGGGAAAGAAGAAAATGGGGACGCATGCTTATTTGGTTTCCGTAGATGCCGGGGGGGCCGTGGGTACGGACGGGGCCGTGGGTGCCGCGGTCTGCCCGGGCACGCTCGACAGCAGCTTCTCGATCTGGATGGTGGCGGCCTGCAGCTCGAACTGCGCGGCAATCAGGTCGCTGCGCGCGCCGCGCAGCACGCGCTGCGCATCGAGGTAGTCGAGGATGCCGCGCTCGCCGAAGCGATAGGCCGACTCGGCCACCGCCAGCGCGGATTCGGCCTGGCGCACGATGCCGCCCTCCAGCGCGCTGACCTGCGACTGCGTGATCTCGTACTGGCGGTAAGCCGATTCCAGCTCCTGCGTGAGCTCGAACTCGCGGGCCTCCAGCGCCGTGCGGGCCTGGATCGCCTGCGCGGTCGCCTCGCCCACCGGGCCGCTGCGGCGGTCCCACAGCGGGATAGTGAGGACCAGGCCAACCTGCGAGACCGTGTTGTCCGGCTGGCGCTCTGCGCTGGCGCGCACTGCCAGCTCGGGCAGGCGCAGCGAGCGCTGGTAGTCCACGGCCAGGCTGGCGCGGTCCGCTTCCAGGCGGCGCTGGGTCAGCTCAGCGTTGGCGCCGGTCAAGGTGTCGCGCAGCATCGGCAGGGCCGGCAGCGCGGCGGGCTGGCTCAGGCTGCCGGA
Source organism: Cupriavidus sp. 05L411 (assembly GCF_056398045.1). Classification (NCBI taxonomy): domain Bacteria; kingdom Pseudomonadati; phylum Pseudomonadota; class Betaproteobacteria; order Burkholderiales; family Burkholderiaceae; genus Cupriavidus; species Cupriavidus sp. 05L411. Next base: position 57,705 of record NZ_JBFTOQ010000022.1, read on the forward strand.
CAGCGAATAGGCCGCCGGCATGGCGCCGCCCACTTGCTGGCGCAGCGCCGCCTTGGCCTGGTTGACGCGCAGCTGGGCGCTCTGCAGCGTCTTCTGCGCGCTCAGCAGCTCGGTCTCGGCCTTGATCAGCTCATAGCGCGGCGCTTCGCCCACCTCCACCCGCAGCCGGGCGCGGTCCTGGATCTGCCGCATCATGGCCAGGTCTTCCTTGGCCGCGGCCAGCTCCATCTCGCGCCGCAGCACATCGAAGTACGACGTCTTGACCCGCGCCGCCAGGTCCGCGCGGAACGCCTGGCGGCCGGCTTCGGTGGCCTCCAGGCTGCGCCCTGCGATCTCGGCGCGCAGCTTGCGCTGCTGCGGATAGTCCAGCTTCTGGGTGATAGCCATGGTCGGCGCGGCGCCACCGGTCACACCGGAAGTGCGCGGCGACAGCCGGCCGTACATCACCTCGACCTGCGGATTGGGATAGGCACGCGCGCTGGTCACGGCGGCGCTGGCGGCATCGACGCCGGCCTGCGCCGCCTCCACGCCTTTGTTGGTGGACTGCGAAAGGGACAGCAGTTGCGGCAAGGTGAACGTTTGTGCCGCGAGAGCCGGCAAGGCTCCGAGCGACAGCAACGCCACCATGGAAAACATAGTGATCTGTTTGATCTGCATGACAAATGGGGGCAGGCGAAACGGCTGCGCGCCCGCCGCCGGCGCACGCGAAAAGCGCGCGCCAACGGTCAGCCAGCGATCGCTGACGCGATCGGGCCAAGGCGCCCAGGCAATAGGAACGCAGCCCGGGCGCGCAAGGAGCGCGCCGGGGTTGCCAGGGCTGTCAGATCAGGGAGATGGGGGGCTTGAAGAACGCCGCGGGCAAAGGATCCGGGCGTGCGGGCAGCTGTTGCGCGATCTCGTTGGGGGGCAACGACACACGCACGGTGGGCAGCGCGAAGAGCGCGCTGGATTCTTCGATCTCGTCGAGCATGTCGAGGGGGTCGAGCAGGTCGGCGGACCAGATCTCGCAGTAGCCGGGAGGATCGTCCTCCTCCTCCGCCGCAGCCGCCATTGCATCACCCGCCAGGCCATCGTCGCCCGGCGCCACAACGCGCTCCAGGCCGGCACTGCCGTCCAGCTCATCGAGCGTGCGCGAGAACGCCGGTTCGGTAATCGGGAGTTCGGCGCGTACAGGAACAAATGCGGGATCAAATGCAGGCCCCGACATACCGGCGTGCGTGTTCGCCGCTGCCCCGAAGGACAGCGCAGACAAGCACAAAACGGTGATCAGGAGCAGCAGGGATCGCATGAATCGGGGTAGAACGACAAAGGCCGAACCGGCGCAGATGGTGATAAATCAGCCACCCGGCGCCGATGGTGCACCACAGCATTGTAACGCGGATGTAAGTCATAGACCGCCAAAGGGCCGGTGCGTTCCGGTCAAGCGCGACAAAAGTTGCTTGCGTGCAGGACGGGCTGGAACGGGCTGCCGGCCCCGCTATGCGGGCGCTGCCATCGGGGGCCGCAGCGCCGCGCTCTCGATCTCTGTCAGCCACAGGATCAGTTCCCACCAGCGTGAGGCGGTGTTCTCGCCCTGCCCGCCGCCAAAGCCCTCCAGCGCTGCCTCGATGCGCAGCGCCGTCTCCGCCAGCCCGGCGCGCGACAACGCCGCGGCTAGTTCGCGAGCCCGCTCAAGCGCGGCCGGACGCTGGTTGCGCAAGCCCTGGCGCAGCCACTGCGCCAGCAGCGCCAGCGCGGCGCCGGCCAGGGCTGCATGCGGCACCGGTGCGGCCGCGACGCAGGCCGGCATGGCGCCGGGGCTGGCGGGTTCGGTCGCCAGCACCACGGCGCGAGCCTGGGTCATCAGGGCCAGCGGCTCCATCTCCAGGGCGCCGCCAATCACACGCACCGTGCCCGCCACGCGCTGGATGGCGTCGCCTCCCGCCTCGGCAGTGCGCAGCACGCTTGCCAGCGCGTCGACAGCGCCGGGCGCGCCGCTGCCGTGGCGGCAGCGCAGCAGGCAGCGCTGGCCATCGGAGTCGAGCAGGCTGGCGAGCAAGGTCTGCGCGGCGGCGTCCCAGCCCCATTGCTCCACGGCCATCACGTCCAGCACGTGCAGGTGCCCGATGGCCTGGCGCGGCAGCAGGCAGGCGGGCGCGGCTTGCGTGAGGTGCTGGCGCAATGCCGCCACCGTGGCAAAGGCCAGCGGCGGCCGCAGGTCGTTCCAGGCTTGGGCGGAGAGCGGCAGCACATTGGTCTGGCGCGCCGCACTGCCGATCTCCAGCAAGCCGTTGGCGCGGCGGCGCGCCGCGCGCGTGACCACCTGGCTGGCGGCCAGCCGGCCCATCGGGTTGCCCGCCACGCGCCGCTGCACCAGCGGCACCGGCGGCGCGGCGCCCTCCGACCTGGGCCAGCTGCGCTCGAGCGCGACGACGCCCATGGTGTCCGGGTCCGCGAAGGCGATGGAGACCCCGCAGGCCGCATCGGGATGGTCGCCGTCGTCCCACATGACGGCGCCCAGCGAAACCAGCTTGAGGTGGTCGAGCGCGACTTCGCCCTTGACGCCAAGGCCGAGGATCTGGCGCGCCGGCARCAGCGCCCCGGGCTGCCCGCCGGCCGGTCCGGCGGTGCTGGCGGTGCTGGCGCCATCGGCCGATAGCGCGGCGGCCAGCCGGCCTTGCAGGCACGCCAGCGCGTCCAGCAGGCGGCGCGGGTCATAGCGGGCACTGCGGTTGTGCTGGTCGTCGAGCTGCGCCGCCAGCGCGTCGACGTCGGCGCTGACCCAGGCCGCGCCGAAATCGGCGGCCAGGCTGCGCATCAGACCCAGGCGCGGGGCGAGCGCCAGCGGCGCCTGGGCCGTGCCTTCCGCCCACAGTTGCCGCGCCAGTGCATCGGCCGCGGCGGCAAGGGCACGCAGCGCTTCGGCATCGGCCTGGCGTGTATCGGCATCGGCGGCGTCCGGCTGCGGCGGCGCGATCTCCACGGTGGCATCGACCTGGCCGCGATGGCGGCCGGCCGCAGCGCGAAAGGCCCAGACCGCCAGCGCCACGTGGGCGCAACTACTGCCCTCCTGGCAATCGCAACGCGCGTGGCCAAGGCTGTGGCGCGAGAAAAACCGCACCGTGCACATCGGCAGGTGCGCGGTGGGCACCGGCGCTTCCACGCGCCAGCCGGCCAGCCGCGCCACCGGCCGCGCGCGTGCCAGCTCGGCGGCCTGGCGCAGCGTGGCCGGGCGCAATGCGGCTTGCAACGCGGCATCGTCGAAATCCGCCGGGGACCATGGGCCGCCGGCCAGCCCTTCGGGCGTGGTGACGGGCGTGGTGACGGGCGTGGCGAGGGGCGTATGGGCGCTGCCCTCTTCCACGCTGGCCTGCGTGCCCTCGCCCCCTGGCTGATCCACGCTGGGCACATCCCGGCAGGCCTGCTGGTAAGCCAGCACCAGCAGGACGCGGTGACGGCAGAGGCCCGAGGCAATGCAGCTACAGACCGCATCGCGCAGCGCGCGGCCTGCGGCAAGGCTGGTGCGGGTGCCATCGGCGTAGGCGGCATGCAAGGTGCCATCGGCATCTTGCGCAAGCTCGGGCGCCTTGCCCTCGGCCATTTCCTTCTGCGCACGCTTGACGAAGCCGGCATTGGCCAGCGCCACCAGCGCTTCGGGCGTCAGCTCCAGGAGATCGGCGCGGTCTRCCCTCATGCGACCAGCCCTCCGGGCACTTGCCCGCCGGCCTTGCCGGAGACTTTCTCGGCCAGCCAGGCGGCCAGCTCGCCGGGCGTCATTGCGGCCACGTGGGCGCCTTCGCGCACCAGGCGGGCTGCCAGTTCGCGGTTAAAGACCGGCTCGGCGCGCGCATCCAGCGCGGCCAGGCCGAGCACGGTCACGCCGGCGCCGACCAGCGTCTTGACGCGGCGGACCAGTTCATAGTCGCTGCCGCCCTCGTAGAAATCGCTGACCAGCACCACGATGCTGCGTGCCGGCGTGGCGATCTGCGCCTGGGCATAGGCCACGGCCCGCGCGATATCGGTGCCGCCACCAAGTTGCACGCGCATCAGCAACTCAACCGGATCGGCCACGTCGGCGGTGAGGTCCACCACCGCGGTATCGAACGCCACCAGCCGCGTGCGCATGCCCGGCAATTGCCACAGGCAGGCGGCCATCACCGCGGCATGGATCACCGAGTCCACCATCGAGCCGCTCTGGTCGACCAGCAGGATGATGTCCCACGATTGCGCGTGGCTGCGCACGCGGCTGAAAAATGCCGGCGCCTCCACGAACAGCTTGCCGCGCTGCGGGTCCCAGCGATGCAGGTTCTCGCGCAAGGTACGCCGAAAATCGAAGTTGCGGGCGATGCGCACGCGCGAGCGTCTTCGCCGGTCGCGCGTGCCGGCGAAGGCCTGGCGCACTTCGGTGGCGAGCTTTTCCATGATGCGCCGGACCACCTCGGCCACCAGCTTGCGCGCGGCGGCCAGCACCTCTGGGTTCATCAGGTGCTTGGTGTGGAGCACCGCGCGCAGCAGCGCTTCGGACGGCTCGATACGCTCCAGCACTTCGAGGTTGGTGACGACTTCGTCGATGCCGTAGCGCTCCACGGCGTCCTGCTCCAGCCGCTCGATCACTTCGCGCGGAAAGAGGCGGTGGATCTCGTTGATCCAGTCCGGCGTGGTCAGTTGCGAGGCGCCGCCGCTGCCGGTGCGCTCGCCGCGCCGCGCGCGCTCGGGGTCGCGGCCATAGAGCCAGTCGAGGGCGGCGTCGGCCGCAGCGGCATCGGCATCGAGCTCGCCCAGCGCGGGCTGCGCGGCTTCGCCCAACAGCAGGCGCCAGCGTTGCAAGGGATCAGGCAGGTGCAGGCTCATGGCGCGGAGGGCTTCGGGTTGGGATCGGGGGCCGCGCCGACGGGCACGCCCCAGTAACGCAGGCGCGCCGTCACGGCGGCCTCCAGCAAGCGCGCGGCGGCAATGTCCACCGGATCATGCGCGCCCAGCGGCGCGGTGAGCGAGCGCTCGCCATAGGCTTCGCCGCCACGCAGAGCCAGCACCTGGCGCGCCAGCGCGCCGCGCTCCGCCGGCGGCAGCCAGGCAAAGGCCATGCGCATGGCGGGCAGCGCCTGCACGAAGGCCTCGTCATCGAGCTGCTGCAACAGGCCGTCGAGCCCGCTGGCAAACCCACCGGCATCGGTCAATACATCGCGCGCCAGTGCCAGCAGGCCGGCCAGCGCATCACCGATGCTGGCCGGCGGCAAGCCCGCCAGCAGGCGCAGTGCGCCCGCGATGCTGTTGTCGTCGCCGCAGCCGTCTTGCGGCGCAGCCGGCTCGTCCAGGCTCGCCAGCGCACCCAGCGCCGCGCCACGGCTGGCAGCCGCCGCCTGCGGGTCGCGCGCCTTGCGGCGCCACACAGCCAGGGCACGCTGCGGATCGAGCGCGGACAGCGGCTGGCCATCGCCGAACGCGCCATTGCGCACGTCGCGCACCACATCGCGCACCGCACGGAAAGTCAGCAGGTGTGCCTGCTGCTCGGCGCTGGCCACCTGGCCCGGCAGGTCGAGCAGCCACAGGGCGCGCTCGACCGCGGCCGCCACCACCGTATGCAACACCGGCGCGCCGGCCATGCCGAGTACCTGGCCATGGCGCAGCAAGGCATGGAGCAGCCCCAGCGCCTCGCCCAGCGCCTCGAAGCGGGAGGCCGCGCCCACCGCCCGGCCCAGTTCGGCGAGCGAGGCGGCGCCGGCTTCCGGCAGCCCGGCGAACGCGGCATCGTTGAGCAGCGCTGCCAGCGCCGCCAGCTTGCCCGCGGCGTTGCGCAGCGTTTCCTCCAGCCGGGCGCGCGCGGCGTCGTGCAGCGTGGCGCCATAGGCGCCGGCCTCGATCAACGCGGCACGCTGCTCCAGCGAGCCAAGCAGCCGCCAGTGCTCCTCGCGCTCGCCGGACAGCGCCAGCGACGGGCCCCGCTCGCGCTGGATCCCGGGCAACGCCAGGATGCGCAGCCGGTGCAGGCTGCGGCTGCGCTCGCGGTCAGCGGTTTGCAGCAAGTCCAGCTTGAGCTGCAGCGCACGGCCCGGCTGCAGCACGATACCGTGCGCAGCCAGCTCGGCGTCGACGGCATCGCCCAGCGGCGGCTGCGGCGTGCCGGCCGCCAGCACGCCAACCTGGTCGCCGGCCAGCACGTCCATCAGTTCGACCAGCACGGGATCGGTGCCGCGCAGCAGCGGGCCGCGATAGGTCCACGGCAGTGGCGCGTCGAGGGCGTCCTTGATCAGGGTGGCGGCGCTGGCGTCGAGCCAGTCGCAGCGCAAGGGCTGGGCATGGCCGCGCAGCATCGCCAGGCCGTGGGCATGCGCGTGCAAGGCCTTGAGATCGGCGGTGGAAGCGGGAAGCTTCTTCTCGCGCAGGCGATGCATGGTGCGGGCGAGGGCCAGCTTGCCGGCTTCGGCGCTGCCGTGCTGCCACACCCAGGACTGGTACATCGGCGACGGCATGCCGGAGGCATAGCCGGCGAAGGCGTCGAGCCGCTTGCTGGTGTAGGGCACGAGGTAGCTGCCGCTGCGCACGGGCGCTGCGCCGTCTTCAACGTCGGCGGCTACCTCTGGCTGCGGCACGGGGGGGGGCTCGCTGCCAGCTGCCTCGGCATGCGCGCGCCATAGCGCGCGCAGTGCGGGCGCGTGATAGCCGCCGCAAACGACCAGCACCGGCGCGCCCTGCGCCTGGCCCATGGCCCATGCAATCCAGCGCGCCATCATGGCCTCGCGCTCGGCATTGGCGGGGGAGCCGGGATCGTCGCCGCGCAACTGGCTAAAGTGCGTATCCAGCGCTGCGGCCAGCGCCGGCAGCRGCATCTCGCTCTCGAACAAGTGCTCCCACAACGCGTCGCGGCCGTCGATGCCCAGCGTGGTGCACAGTGCGGCCTCGTAGTCGGCAGCGCGCTCGGCGTGATGTTCGTCGTCAGCGTCGGCGTAGCGGTTGGTGCGCCCGGACAGTGCATCGTGCCAGGCCGGCAGGTCGATAAAGCGGGCCTGCGCGCCGATGCGCCCGGCGCCCTGCAACGCCACCCATTCCGGCGAGTATTCGCAAAACGGCGTCCACGAGCCGCGCTGCGCGCCAGGGCCCGACAAGTAGCTGAAAATCGCCACCGGCAAGCGGTGCGGCAGGTGCAGCTCCGCTTGCCGCGCGTTGAAATCCGCCGGGCCTTCGATCAAGACGAAGCACGGGCGCAGCGTGTCGATGCGCTCGGCCACCAGGCGCGCGCAGGCGGGGCTGTGGTGGCGCACGCCGATCACATGCGGCTCGGTGTGCGGCATGGGGGTCGGCGCTGTCATCGGCCCGGGGCTGCGCGGCGCATCAAGGCAGGCGGTCGCGCGCGGCGAAATAGGCCTGCCAGTGCGATCCGGCACGGCGCGAGACCTTTTGTTCGAAGTAGCGGCGCAGCTTGGCGCGGTCGTCGGCGTTGTCCTTGACCACGGTGCCGCCGATGCAGTCGACCAGGTCGGCCGGGCTGCCATCGCGTTGCTCCAGGAACCAGGCGCGCACGCCCACCGCGTGCGCCACGTTCACGGCCTCGGCGGTGGACATGACGGCGCTCATGCGCTCGGCGCCGCCCTCATCCGCGTTGCGGCGCGGCTGCGTGCCCTGCCCGCGCAAGTCGCGGAAGGTGGTGACCAGCAACTCCAGCACCGGCTCCGGCACGCGCCGGGGAATGCCGCTGCGCGCCAGCAAGCGTGCCGAGGCCTGCTCCACCAGTTCCAGCTCGCGCTGGAAATCCAGGATCGGGAACACCGTCTCGAAATCGAAGCGGCGCTTGAGCGCCGCGCTCATCTCGTTGACGCCGCGGTCGCGCGTGTTGGCGGTGGCGATGATGTTGAAGCCTTCTCGCGCGTACAGCATGCCGGCGGCGCCTTCGAGCTCCGGCACCGCCATCACGCGGTCCGACAGCATGGCCAGCAGGCAGTCCTGCACCTCCAGCGGCGTGCGGGTGATTTCCTCGAAACGCACGATGCGGCCCTGCTGCATGCCGCGATACAGCGGCGCAGGCACCAGCGCGCGCTGACTTGGGCCCTCGTTGATCAGCAGCGCGTAGTTCCACCCGTACTTGATCTGGTCCTCGGTGACCGAGGCCCCGCCCTGGATGGTCAGCGTGGAGGTGCCGCTGACGGCCGCCGCCAACAACTCCGAGAGCAGCGACTTGGCGGTGCCGGGCTCGCCCACCAGCATGAGCCCGCGCCCGGTGGCCAGCGTGACCAGCGCCCGCTCGATCATGGCCGCCGGGGCCACCAGCTTGGCGGCGATATCGCTGCCGGCATCGCCCAGGATAAAGCGGCGCGCGGCAGTCAGCGACAGCGCCCAGCCTGGCGGGCGTGGCGCATCGTCGGTGGCGCCCAGGCGCGCCAGTTCGTCCGCGTAGAGCAGCTCGGCGGGCGGGCGCTGGAGCGTGGGGCTTGTCTTGTCAACCATGGCGGCTTTCCATTGGTGCGGTCAGCGGCGCCTTCTGGGGCCGCCGGACAGGGGATCGCGGGATAGGGGATCGCGGCATACGCGATGCGTGGACGCGGACGTTCATGCGCGCAGGCTCTCCATGTCGCGGATCAGTTCGCTGGCGGCGATCGGGTCGAGCCCGGCGAACTTCTTGCCGCCGTTGCGGGCGATGCCCCAGCCGTGCGCATCCACGCCGAACTGCAGGCTTTGCAAGGTCTGCTCCGGATATTCGTCGGGCATGCCCACGATCATGCCGGGATCGAACGTCAGCTCGATGGCCCGTCCGCCCTCGACCTGCTTGGTGTAGTACCAGATGCCGCCGCCGTCCTGCGCCGCGCCGCGCCGCCAGCCGCGGTTGGCCAGGCCGAACAGCTTGCCGGTGGGGATGACCACGCCCTTCCAGCGATCCAGGTCGATGGCCTGCCGCTCGGCCTCGGTCAGCGCATAGGTGTCGCGGCCGATCTGCGCGAAGGGCTGCAGCAGTTCGTAGTCGGCGAACAGCTGGCCGAAGGCGGCGGCATCTTCGGCCGGCAATTCCAGCGCGTGGGGAATGCCCACGCGGATATCCTCGCCTTGCGGCAGCGCGTAGGCATCGTCGTCGGCTGTGGTGTAGCTGCCGTCCTCGGCCACGCGAAAGCACGCCAGCAGTTCGCCGCCGCTGTCGCTGCCGTGCGCCACGCGGTACACGCCCCACGCCAGCCGCTGCACCAGGTGGCGCACCAGCGGATGCTGCGCCAGGAAGGGCTCGAACACCGCGGCGCTCCAGCGCCGGCGCGCGCACATGGCCAGCTCCAGGCGCAGCACCTGCTGGCTGGCGATGGTGCGGGCGTCTTTCTTGAGCGCCTTGAAGCGCTCCACGGCTTCCTTGGACAACGCGGCGTCGTCGGTTTTCTTGGGCTTGGGCAGGTCGGCCAGGCGTGCGCCGTCGGTGTCGCGCACAAAGGGCTTGAGGGCTTCGTCGAAGCCCACACGGAACTGGCGCGGCCCGAAATCCAGCAGCAAGGTGCCATGCGCGTCCAGCCCAAGGTCGGGCGCGAGGCGGTCTTCGAGTTCTTCGAGCGAGAGCCCGCGCGCCTCGGCCACTTCGTCGATCTTCTCGCGGGCACGGTCCTGCAAGCCCTTGAACTTGACCTTCTGCGCAATGCCGTTGAGGTGCATCAGCGCCACATCGCTGCCGATCAGGGCGAGCACATCCAGCCCGGCCACGGCGCGCGCATGCGCGGCCTCGCCGGGCCAGGCGCGGATATACGGGGTGAGCCGGCGCGCGGTATCGTCGTTGCCGAGCACGCCCAGCGCGCTCAGCGCCCAGCTCTCCTTGGCAGGCGCATTGACCAGCAGCCACGCCGCGAAATTGTCCCAGGCAAAGTCCGCCAGCGACTCGGGCGTGCAGGCCGCCTTGACCATGTCCAGGCCCGGATAGCGCCCTTGCGCCGCGGGAAACGCCAGCATGGTGCCCAGGTGCTGCAAGGCTGAATCCGGCAGCGGCTTGCCGGCCCCCTGGCCGGTGGCGAGCACGGGGCGGCGGAAGCTGCCGGGCTGGTAGAACTCGGGCAGCTTGGGCAGCTTGGCCGGGAAGCGCTGCAGCGGATCTTCATCCAGCACCCCGCGCACGGCGGCCACGATGGCGAGGTCCGCGTCGCGCTGGGCGAAACGCTCGGCCACGTCCATCACCAGCGCCTCGTGCCCCTCGCCGGCCAGCATGCGCAGCGCCGTGGCGGCGTTGTCGCGCGCCTCGCCAATGCGGCCCACCGCGGCCGGGATCAGGCCGGCGACGGCATGCTCCGGATGGCGCAGCAGCCAGGCCCGGCCCACTTCGCGCAGCGACTTGAGCCTGACCAGCGCGCGCGCCGCCGGCGCCGCCAGCTCGACCGCGCCAAACGGCATCGCCAGCGGCAGCCCCTCGGTGGGCGCGCGGCGCACCGTGCCCAGCACGCCGGGCAGTACCCGCAGGCCGAACCTGGCTGCCATATAAGTGTCGTTGTGGGTTGTGCTCTCCGCGGCCACCATATTGAACAGCGGCAGTGCCAGTTCCTCGGGCAGCAAGGCCGCCATCATGGCATCGAGCGAGCACCAGCTGGTGAGCTTGCGCAAGGCCTGCCAGGCGGCGAACAGCGCCTGCACATCGCGCTGGCGAATCGCCAGCATGGCCTGTTCGAGCAGGCCGGATTGTTTGCCGCGTGCGTTGCCGAACCCCAGGTCGCTCGCCAGCAGTTGCACATCGCGGGCCTTGGCCTGGTCGTAGCGACGCACCTGCCAGTCGCTCATCGACGCCCATTCCTCGCGCTTGCCCTCGGCCCAGCGCTCGACCGCGGGAAGATCCAGCGGCGCGAGCGCAAGCGGGCCGGCGGCGGCAACGCGCTTCTTGCCAAGCCAGGGCGGATCGGCCAGCACCGTGGGCAGGTCCTCAACGGCGGCCGCCTCGGCAGGCTGCGCCAGCCTGGCCTGCAGTTGCCTCACCAGGTCGCCCTCGGCCGGGCTCAGCCACGGCAGCACGCGCTCGGCCCCGGCGGCATGCGCCTGCAGCAGCGCGGCCAGGCTGGCCGTGTACAGGCTGGCATCCTTGCCACCGGCAAGCGCCAGGCCGGGCAAGGCCCCAAGCGCCGCCAACGGCCAGCGGGCGGTAGCCTGCTGGAAGCGCGCCATGGCGGGCTTGCCGTTGGTCGCCACCCGCGCCAGCGCGGCAACGGCGTCGGGCAGGCCGATGGCCGCCAGGCCTTCGCCAGCCTCTTCGATGGCCGCGCCTGGCGCCAGGATGGGTAACGCATCGGCGCCGCGCTCGCGCAGCACGGTGGCCACCATGGTCTCCACGCCCCAGAAATTGCTGCCCCAGCCCTCTACCTTCTGCCGCTGCGCGAGCGCAAGCGCCACAGGATCGGTCACGGTCATCTGCAGCCAGTGCAGCGACGCCGGCGCCTGTGGCCCTTGCAGGCGCTGCGCGGTCTCGTTGCTGAGCTCGGGCAGGTCGGGCAGCAGCATGGCCATGACCGGCTGGCGTGACGGCGGCAGCAGCGGCAGGGCCGCGCGGATCTTGTCCGCGCAGGCTTGCCACTGCGCAGGCTCGGCGCGCGCCAGCAGGGCGCGCAGCGCCCACTCGGCATCGCTGTGGATGCCCGCGTAGCCGGTGCCGTGCGCACTGTCGACGTTGTCGTTCAGGCTCAGACGGCGCTTGCGCGTATCGCGCACCCAGCCGAGCTCCGTGCCCATGGTCTGCGCGGTCAGCAACGCATCCACTGCGCCTTCCAGGCCGAGCCGGCCCGCCATGAAGGCCATGCCATTGGCGCCCAGTTCGGCGTCGTCGCGGTAATGCTGCGAGGACAGCTTGACGAGGATCGTCATCAGCACCGCGTCGGACGCGGGCGAGCCCTCCATGCGGCGGCTTTCCACGCGCTGCCATGCCTCGGCATAAGCGGCCTGCCAATGGGCGGCACTGGCGTCGATTTCCGGCTGCAAGTGCTTGAGCAGGGATTCGCGCACGCGCAGCCAGGCCCGCATCGGGTCCAGCGGCTCGGCGGGCGCGGTGCCGGGATGGCGCCGGCTGGGCTGGGCCAGGTCCTTGAGCGATTCCGGCATCAGCACGGCGGCGCCCCCCTCCAGCCAGGGCGGCGAATCGCCACGCGCGGCAGGCACGATGACGGCAGCAGGCGGCGCAACGGGTTCTGGTGCTTGCGCCCGGGGCGCAGAGGCCGGGGCGGTATCCTGGGGAATCGCGGCGGCGGCGGGCGCGGCGGCCCGGGGGGCGGGGGCGGCAGCAGGCGCCGGCGGCGCCGTGGCCCCGATGCTGGCGCCGGCCGCTACCTGCGCCTCCACATAGCCTTTGCCGGTTTTTTCGGCAATCAGCTTGGTCATTGCCGCAGCCGCCTTGGCGGCATCGGCAAACGGCTTGCTCTGGCTTTGGCCATGGGTGCCGATCTTGCCCCAGCGCAGGTTGAGCTGCGCGTCGTCCTGTTCCACTTCCCAGAATTTGCTGGAGCTGTCGCTGCGGAATTCGAAACGCCTCATACCTTGCTTTTCCTTTGGCTTCACATCGTCGACAAACCCACCGGGCAACGGGAATCGCCGTGGGTTCGGCGGGCGGCTATGCGGGTTTCCCGCCTGGCTGCGCCTCGCGCCCGCCCGATATGTTAAGAGAAAGGTACATCCGTGCAAACAAAGTTACATTTAGTTGGCTTTTGATTGGCGCTGACGCGCCAATCAAGCGGCAGCCAGCACGGCTGCCACCGCCCTTTCCGCCGCCGGCGACAGCGTGCGCTGCGCCAGGTGCACGACGACAAAGTCCATGGCCATGGAGACCATGCTTGCCAGCGCCAGCGCCACCAGCGCGCCGCTCTCCAGCTCTGCCTTGAGCGCCCGCGCGGGCGCCAGCAGCACCACATCGGATTGGCACGCCAGATGCCTGAGCGCATGAAGATCATTGCTCTGCACCTGAAACGGCAGGCTCTCGCCCGGCCGGCAGCCGAGCAGCCTGCGCAACTGGTCGTGGCCTTGATCCGGCAACGGCACGGACACCAGCGTAGCCTCGCGCAATTGCGCCGGCGTGACACGCCCGCCCGCAAGGGGATGGCCCGGGCGCGCGAACCAGCCCGATGGCTCGGGCCGCAGTCGCCGGACTTCCAGCTCTGCCGCCGCCGGCATGGTACGGCGCTCGGCAACCAGAAAATCCAGCGTCTCCGCATGCAGGGCGGCAAGCAGCGCCGGGGCGCTGTTGACTTCGGCCTTCACCCGCAGCTTCGGCCAGTCCCGGTTGAGGGCGCACAGCACCCCGGGCAGCAGGATGGCGGCGGGAAACGGCCCCATCCCCATCTGCACGCTGCCGATCTCATGCTGCTGCACCAGCGTGAGGTCTCGCGCCAGGCAACGCGTCTCGAACAAGATCCGCCGTGCCCGCTCCGCCACCATGCGCCCGGCCGCGGTCAGCGCCACGCCGCGCGGGCCGCGATCGAACAGCGGCATGCCAGCCTCCGCCTCCAGTGCCTGGATGCTGCGGGTCAGCGCGGGCTGGCTCAGGTGCACGCGGCGGGCGGCCCCCGCCAGCGAGCCCTCTTCCGCCACCGCGATCAGGTGCTCCAGCCGTTTCAGGTTCAAGACATGCGCTCCTTGCATCGCTGAGATAAAAAACTTGCAATTGAATTATAGGTGGCGGTGGACTCCAATAGACGTCCTCTTCGTTTCGCCGAGCCTTGCCATGCCCCTTCGCCGTACCCTCCCCGCCATCCTGGCGCTCGTTGCCTTCCAGTCCGCCACCGCCCAGACGGCCAGCGCGCCTGCCTCGCCCGTCACCGCGCAAGCCAATGCGGCATGGCTGCAGGCACTGCCCTTTGGCGACCGGCAGGATTTCGAGGATGCGCACCGCGGCCTGGTGGCCCGCTTCCCCGAAGACACCATCCGCGGCGCGGACGGCCGCGTGGCATGGGACTTCAACGCCTACGCCTTCGAGCGCGCCGATGCCGCGCCGGCCACGGTGAACCCGAGCCTGTGGCGGCTCGCGCAGTTGAACAATGAAGCCGGCCTGTTCAAGGTCACCGACCGCCTCTATCAGGTGCGCGGGGCCGACCTGTCGAACATGAACATCATCGAAGGCGACACCGGCATCATCGTGATGGACCCGCTGATCACTGCCGAGACCGCGCGCGCGGCGCTGGCGCTGTACTATGCGCACCGGCCGCGCAAACCGGTGGTCGCCGTGATCTACACGCACAGCCACGTCGACCATTTCGGCGGCGCCAAGGGCATCGTCGACGAAGCCGACGTGAAAGCCGGCAAGGTGGCGGTGATCGCGCCGGCGGGCTTCATGGAAGAGGCCATCAGCGAGAACGTGCTGGCGGGCAACGCCATGAGCCGGCGCGCGCAATACATGTACGGCACCACCCTGCCCCGCAGCGCGACGGGCCAGGTCGACGCGGGCCTGGGCAAGGCCACCTCGCGCGGCACGGTCACGCTGCTGGCGCCCACCGATCTCGTCGCCAAGACCATCGACACCCGCCGCATCGACGGCATCGACATCGAGTTCCAGCTCACGCCCGGCACCGAGGCGCCGGCCGAGATGAACCTCTACTTCCCGCAGCTGCGCACGCTGTGCATCGCGGAGAACGCTGCCCGCACCCAGCACAACATCCTGACCATCCGCGGCGCACAGGTGCGCGATGCCAAGGCCTGGTCGTTCTATATCGGCCAGGCACTGGCCCGCTACGGCGAGCGCAGCGACATCCTGATCGCCCAGCACCACTGGCCCACCTGGGGCAAGGTGCGCATCAACGAGTTCCTGTCGGACCAGCGCGACATGTACGCCTACCTGAACGACCAGACGCTGCGCCTGATGAACCATGGCCTCACGCCCACGGACATTGCCGACACGCTGCGCAAGCTGCCCGAGCCGCTGGCCAGCAAATGGTATGCGCGCGACTACTACGGCTCGATCAGCCACAACGTGCGCGCCGTGTACCAGCGCTACCTCGGGTTCTACGATGGCAACCCGGCCCACCTGAACCCGTTGCCGCCGGTGCAGGGCGCGAAGAAGACGATCGAATGGATGGGCGGCGCGGACGCTGTCCTGGCCAAGGCGCGCGAAGCCTACGCCCGCGGCGAATACCGCTGGGTGGCGCAGATCGGCAACGAGCTGGTCTTTGCCGAGCCGGCCAACACCGCGGCCCGAGCGCTACAGGCCGACGCGCTGGAGCAGCTTGGCTACCAGACCGAAAACGCGACCTGGCGCAACGCCTACCTGACCGGCGCGCAGGAACTGCGCAACGGCATCAAGCGGGGCGCGCCCAGCGGCACGACATCGCCCGACCTGGTGCGCGCGCTGACCGTGCCGCACTTCTTCGACTACCTGGCGGTGCGCCTGAATGCGGACAAGGCCGCGGGCAAGGCCATGACGCTGAACTGGAACTTCACCGACCTGCAAGAGCGCTACGCCATGACGCTGCGCAACAGCGCCCTGACCTACCTGGCCAACGCGCAATCCGCGCAGGCCACGGCAACCATCACGCTGGACAAGGCCACGCTCGACCGCATCAGCCTGAAGCAACTGACGCTGCCGGACGCGATCCGCGATGGCAGCATCCGCATTGACGGCAACCCGCAAGCGGTGGCGTCGCTGTTCGCCATGCTGGATACGTTTGACGGGTACTTCAGCATTGTGACGCCACAAGCGGCGCCCTGAGGGGGGACGGGCAGCACGTCACCGGCGAGGGCTTTTAGCGCGGTGGGGGTGGCCCTGGCTTGCCCAGGGCCACCTCGAAAAATTGCATCAATGCCTGTACCCGCGCCGTRCGGCCCCGCCGCGTGGGCACCAGCAGGGTCACCGGCGCGCTGTCGAACTCCCAGCCGGCCAACACCCGGACCAGCGTGCCGCGCGCCACCGCATCCGCCGTATCCCACTCTGAGCGCAGCACCAGGCCAAGCCCCTGTTCCGCCCACTGGCGTGCCACGCTGCCATCGTTGGTCGTAAAGGCCGGGACAACGCGCAGCGTTTCGCGGGCCGATGGCCGCCGCGCGGTGCCGGAACCCGCCCGGCGAAAACGCCACAGCGTCACGTCCTCGTCGTTCTCGCGAATGCAGATGCACGCGTGCCCCAGCAAGTCGCGCGGCTCCTGCGGCGTGCCGTGGGCGCGCAGGTAAGCCGGGCTTGCGCACAGCCAGCGCTCATTGGGGGCGAGCGTGCGGGCAATCCAGGATGAGTCCCGCACGGCGCCGATATGCACTACCGCGTCCGAGTCATGCTTGTCCGGCCAGGGCACCTCGCGCAGATCCAGCTGCAGGCGCAAGCCGGGATGGCACTGCGCAAAGCGCGCGAGCACCGGCGCCACGTGGTGCCGGCCATAGCCGAAGGGGGCGGCGACGCGCAGCGTGCCCGTCAGGCGGCTGTCTTCCCGGCGGAACGACTCGGGCAGCGCCTCAAGCTGCGCCAGCAGCGCCGCGCCTTCCTGCGCAAAGCGCTCGCCCTCGGGCGTGAGGCTCAGGCGCCGGGCGGTGCGGGTGGCGAGCGCCAGGCCCAGCGTGGCCTCCAGCTTGCGCAGGCGCATGGACAGCGCTGGCGGCGTCACATTGAGCGCGCGGGCGGCTGCGCTCAGGGACGGGGCCTGCGCCAGCGCCTCGACCAGCCGCAGGTCTTCGATCTGGATCATTCACTTCAGCTTAACGATTGATGTTCCGGCATTTAACCACGGACCACGTACTCCTTCCTACACTGAGGGCCTGATGTTATGCAGCTCCGCAGCTCGGCTATTCCGCTATTCCGCCATTCCGCTAATCCGCCCACACAATAAGGAACGTATGGAAATCCTCGACCAATCGCCCGCCCCTGCCTGGCCCCGCGCCGTGCTGTTCGACCTGCTCACCGCGCTGCTGGATTCCTGGACCGTATGGAACGCCGCCGCCGGCTCGCAGGCGCAAGGCCGGGCCTGGCGCGCGGAGTACCTGAAGCGCACCTACGGCTGCGGCGCCTACGTTCCCTACGAGCAACTGGTGCGCGAGGCGGCCAGCCACGTGGGCCTGCCCGCCAGCGCGCCGGAGGCGCTCGAGGCCGGCTGGGACAATCTCCCCGCGTGGGATGGCGCGCGAGAGCTACTGCAAGCCCTGCGGCCGCATTGCCGCCTGGCGGTGGTCACGAACTGCTCCGAGCGGCTGGGGCGCCGCGCCGCGGACTTGCTGGAGATCGATTGGGATGTCGTGGTCACCTCCGAGCAAGCGGGCTTCTACAAGCCGGATCCGCGCCCCTACCAGCTCGCGCTGAAGCAACTGGACGTGCAGGCAACGGATGCCGCGTTTGTCGCGGGCTCGGGCTACGACATGTTCGGCACCTCGGCCGTGGGGCTGCGCACCTACTGGCACAACCGCGTCGGCCTGGCGCTGCCCGCCGGCGCGCCAGTGCCCGATGCGGAGTTCGCCACGCTGGAGCCCGCGCTGCCCTGGCTGCGGTCCTTTCATGCGGCAACCCCAACCCAGCCGCAGGCCAAAGTCCAATTGCCGGACTGACTGATCACTCTCAAGAACGCGATGAACACTGTCACCCACACACTGGCGAGCCTGGAAACACCGGCAGCGGTGATCGACCTGCCCCGCATGCAACACAACATCCAGCGCATGCAGGCGCGCATGGACGCGCTTGGCGTGCGGTTCCGCCCGCATGCCAAGACCAGCAAATGCTCGGCGGTCGTACAAGCCCAGATCGATGCCGGCGCGCGCGGCATCACCGTTTCCACCCTGAAGGAAGCCGCGCATTTCTTTGCCGATGGCATCACGGACATTCTCTACGGCGTCGGCATGGTCTCGACCAAACTGCCCCAGGCCCTGGCGCTGCGCCGCCAGGGCTGCGACCTGAAGATCGTCACCGATAGCGTGACGTCCGCCGAGGCCATCGTCGCGTTCGGCACCGCGCATGGCGAATCGTTCGAGGTCTGGATCGAGATCGACACCGATGGCCACCGCTCGGGCATCCGCCCGGACGAAGCCGCGCTGATCGACGTGGCCCGCGTGCTGCATGAAGGCGGCGCCCGCCTGGGCGGCGTGATGACGCACGCCGGCTCCAGCTACGACCTGGATACGCCCGAAGCCCTGGCGGCGATGGCGGAGCAGGAGCGCTCCGGCTGCGTCATGGCGGCCGAGCGGCTGCGCGCGGCCGGGCTGCCATGCGCGGTGGTCAGTGTCGGATCGACCCCCACGGCGCTATCCGCAACGAGCCTGGAAGGCGTCACCGAGGTGCGCGCGGGCGTCTACGTGTTCTTCGACCTGGTGATGCGCAACGTCGGCGTATGCGCAACGCAAGACGTGGCGCTGAGCGTGCTGACCACCGTGATCGGGCACCAGGCGGACAAGGGCTGGGCCATCGTCGATGCCGGCTGGATGGCCATGAGCCGCGACCGTGGCACGCAAAAGCAGAAGTGCGATTTCGGCTACGGGCAGGTCTGCGGCATCGACGGCACCGTGCTCCCGGGCTATGTGCTCAGCGGCGCCAATCAGGAACATGGCATCGTGTCGCGCGAAGGCGCGCCCGAGCCGGACATCGCGGCGCGCTTGCCCATCGGCACGGTGCTGCGCATCTTGCCCAACCACGCCTGCGCGACTGGCGCGCAGTTCCCCGAATATCACGCGCTTGCGCAAGATGGCACGCTCGCTACCTGGAGCCGGTTCCATGGATGGTGATCAGGCAAGCGCCGCGGTAAAGACGGTCAACTCCGCCGGGCTATCCGCGCCGGGCGGACA
The DNA here is from genome assembly GCF_056398045.1 of Cupriavidus sp. 05L411. Taxonomy (NCBI): domain Bacteria; kingdom Pseudomonadati; phylum Pseudomonadota; class Betaproteobacteria; order Burkholderiales; family Burkholderiaceae; genus Cupriavidus; species Cupriavidus sp. 05L411. Next base: position 76,344 of record NZ_JBFTOQ010000022.1, read on the forward strand.
CTACAGCCATGCAACCGTGGCCAATGGCTTCGTGTTCGTATCCGGGCAATTGCCCATCACGCCCGCCGGCGAAAAGCTCGTCGGCGCGCCCTTCGAAGATCAGGCGCGCCAGGTGCTGGCCAATATGGAAGCAGCGCTGATCGCCGCCGGCAGCGGCATCGGCGGCCTGGCGCAGGTGCGGGTCTATGTGGACGCCATGGAAAACTGGCCGGCATTCAACGCCATCTACGCGGCGTGGGCAGGCAGCGCGTGCCCGGCACGCGCCGTGGTGCCGACCGGTGCGCTGCACTTTGGCCTGAAAGTGGAGGTGGAAGCGGTGGCGGTGCTCCTGCCCGCTGCGTAGCCGCTATGCGGTGGCGTCAGCCCATCTGCGGCTGCGTCGCGGCAAAGCTTGGCCGCTCGCGCATCACTGCCTGCGCGCGCCGCACGTTGGGGCACTTCTCCAGCAAGGCGGCGCCCTCGGGAAACATGCCGACATACGCCAGGATTGGCGCGAGAAACAGGTCCGCCATCGACATCGCCGTACCGACCAGGTAATCGCGATTGCCGTAGGCTTCGTCGAACGCGCCTAGCTGCGTGGCCATCTCCGGCAGCGCGGCATCGATCACCGCGCGGTCGGGCTGGCCGTTTTCGCCCTTGGGGAAGATGTACTGCAATACGTAACGGCGCACCATGGCGTCGTAGGCATGGCAACTGATCAGGCTGATCCATTGCTCGCAGCGCGCATGGCCAATGGCGCCTGCTTGTCGCGCAAGCAGGCTCGGGCCCTCGAAGGCTTCTTCGATATAGGCCAGGATGGCGCGGGTCTCATAGAAGGAAAGCGGGCCATCGCTCAACACCGGAATGCGGCCGAACGGGCTATGCGCAAGCACCTCCGGCGAGTGCGGCGGCACGGGCTGCAGCTTGTAGGCCACGCCCTTCTCCGCCAGCGCCATGCGCACCGTGCGGCAATAGCTGCTGCGCGGGTCGCCAATCACGGTGACGGAGCCGGCGCTGCCCTCCGGGTCCAGGAAGTCGCTGAGGCGATTGAACACCGATTGCCAGCCGCCCGTGTGCGAATCGCGCTCGCCCGCCTCGGGAAAGCCGCTGTGGCGCATGTGCAGGTGGGTGCCGCCATCCTTGGCCGTCAGCGTGACCTCGATCAGCGTCTTGATCTCCGGCGGCATCGGGCCGGCTTCCCAGGCCCAGGTATAGGCGAGGAAATCCGCCCGGTCGATCGCCTGGTACTCGCCGCCCACGGTGTACCTGGCACCATCGCGCCCGCCCATCACGATGCGGTACCTGCCGCCCACCCGCGCATCGGCGCTGGCCTCCAGCACGTGCATGCCGCGCGGGCAATGCCACTCGGACAGTGCGGCCTGGCTGGTGAAGGCGTCGAACACCTTCTCGCGCGGGGCGCGGATGAAGCGGTCCATTTCCAGATGGAAGGTAGCAGCTTGGGTCATGATTTTTTCCCTCGGGCTTTGCCTGCGTTGCTGGTGCCTTCGGTCGAGCCCGCCGCATGGGTACGTTCGACGAACTCGACAAGGCGATCGAGATTGCCCTCCCAATGGCGCCGGTAGGCGCCCAGCCAGTCATGCGCGTCGCGCAGCGCGTCCGCGCGCAGATGGCAGATGCGCCAGCGGGCACTGACTTCCCGCTCGATCAGCCCGGCGTCCGCCAGCACGCGCAGGTGCTTGGAGATGGCCGGAGCCGACATGTCGAACGGCCGCGCCAGCTCGCTCACCGGCGCCTCCCCTTCGGCCAGGCGCGCAAGGATGGCGCGGCGAGTGGGATCAGCCAGTGCGGCAAAGATGGGGGTCAGCGGGTCGTTGGAGGATGGCATGGCTTCATTTAACCAACAGGTTAAATGAAAGTCAAGAAAGTAGATGGCGTGCCGGCGGAGTGTCGCCGCACCCGGCTAGCTGACGCCAGCACCACGTACGGCAACGGAGCGTGGGGTTGTCCTAAGCCCAACGCGTCGCAATAGCGTCTGAATGGCGGCTGCGGCAACGTCATCCGTTTCGTGCACATCCTTGAGCACCGCCCGAATCCGCAAGGCCAGTGCTTCGGCAAGCCTTGCAGCAGTCACGCGCAACGGACAAGAGTCGCATCGCGCATAAAGCACAACATCCCTGACCAGCGTATCGCCACGATAGATAGCCACCAGGACCTTTGGTTGGTAGCTACCGTCGACGAGCGCCTTTGCGCGCGGCGTGACGCGATAAGTCACCGCCTCACGCATGGACATCTTCCGATCGTTGCAAGAGCCTGCTCCAGTCTCGTCACTCAGTGACAGCAGTATTGAAATCCGCGATGCGGACATCGGTCACTCGCCGTCCTTCTTGGCCAGAACCGTGGCGCCAACCTGGGACCGGGTTGCATAGGCCACCCCATGCTGCTCCAGATAGTCGCGAATCAACTGACGCACGACCTGCGATGGCGTTTGATCCTGCGCCGCGCACAGTGCCTCGAAGGCTTTCTTCTTCACGGGGTCGATCAACACGGTGAAACGGGCAGTCTTGGATTCCATACGCTTCAGAATAGTATTGTATGATAATAACATTATCATTATATACAACTGATCGGCCAAGTGCGGCCTGGCAACTGCCTTCGCCAGAAGGCTTTGAAGGCATGCCAGAACCACGCAATGCGATCTTTAAATATCTTTTATGCCCCTCAGGGCCAATCCGGCGACGCTTTTTCGGCCTGAGGCGGAAATCCGATGGCCTGACGCCTGCAAGTTGCCTAGGGGCCGCTTTTCGTTTGAGGGCGATGTGGTAGACGGGACAATTGAGACGTCATCGCCGCGCTGTTGACTGAGTGACAAATCGAATAACAAGCCTGATCGAGCCCGCAGATGGATCCCAGCCGTACATCCTTTGAAGCCTATTTGAAGTTCCTCTCCGAAGCCCCTGACGACGGCACCCCGACTGTGCTGGAAACCCCGCTTGCACTTTCACTGCATTTCGATGCACTGGCGACCCAGAGCATCATGTCGCGGCATGACCCCGACAAGCTTGTCCTCGGCTACACACGGACGATGATGGCTTTTCTGCTGCTGCAGCCGACACCCACCAGGATCTCGATGATTGGCCTGGGCGGGGGATCATTGCTCAAGTATTGCTATCGGCATCTTCCGCAGGCTAAGGTTGTTGCCATTGAAATCGATCCGGCAGTGATCGCCTTGCGCGATACGTTTCACATTCCGCCCGACGACGAGCGGCTCGAAGTGGTCTGCGCGGATGGCGCCGAGTACGTCAAGAGTCAGGACGCGCGGCCGGAGGTCATCCTGGTGGATGGCTTTCTCGCCCATGGCATGCCGACACAACTGGGGAACGCCGCCTTCTACGCAGCGTGCCATGCGCGGCTCGCCGACGACGGGGTATTGGTCGCCAACTACCTCGACAGCGATGCTGATATCCCGTTCTACCTGGAAGAGATCCGTTCGGTGTTCGGCGAATCATTTTCCATTGCCCTGTCCGAGGACAGTTGCAACTACACGCTGTTCGCGTGGAAGGGGGCGCGGGCGCTTCCCTCCCAGGACGAGCTGCTGGCGCGGGCTCGCGCCCTGGAAACCACGCACCCGCTGAATCTGCGATCGGCCGCGCGTCGCCTGAAACAGGGCAAACGGCTCGCGTCGGATCACATATTCTGGCAAAAGCTCGCGGGCTGAAGGACACGGCCTGGATGGCTGTCGCAGCGAGCCGTGAATGTTCCGCACCCGGTGCCTGGGCATACGAAACCGGCCACCAGGCCAATCATAGGTACGCAGGCAGGCCAATGAAGAGGGACGCCAAATGATCAGTCAAAAAATCAGGTTCTTCCGCTCACGGATTCCCGCATTCGCGTGCACCCCGGGCTGCCACGACTGCTGTGGACCGGTGATGACCTCGACGCACGAGATGTCGAGGCTTCCCGTCAAAAGCGATGCCGAGCACGAAGCCGCGCTGACAGACCTCAGCTGCCCGCATCTCGGCAGCCAGGGTTGCCAGGTCTATGCCGAGCGTCCGTTGATCTGCCGCTTGTTCGGCACGACGCCGCGGCTGGCCTGCCCGAATGGGAACCGGCCCGAGGCGATGGTCGATCCGGACATAGATCGCCAGATTCAACGCTTCTTCGTTGAAACACGCCACGTGCTGGTTTGAACTGATTTGAAGCAAACGGCGAGCTCACCGCCCCGCGCGGGCGGAAAGACCAACCGCCGCGCGGGACGTAGTTCAACCGCCCGTCAGGCCGCGGGCACCAGCACGCTGGCAATCGCCTGTGCCACCTGGGTCACGTTGCGCTCGTTCAGCCCGGCCACGCACATGCGCCCCGAACGCAGCAGGTACACGCCGTGCTCCGTGCGCAGGCGGTCCACCTGGTCGGCCGTCAGCCCGGTGTAGGTGAACATGCCACGCTGCGTGAGGTAGCGCGACAGCGCCTCGCCACTCACGTGGGCGGCCAGGCCCTTGTGGATGGCCGCGCGCATCTTGGCGATGCGCTCGCACTTGCGCGCCAACTCGCGCTCCCAGATCGTACGCAGCGCCGGCGTGGTCAACACCCGGGCCACCACCCGGGCGCCATGCGTGGGCGGGTTGCTGTAGTTGGCGCGCACCGCGCCCGTCAGCTGGCCAAGCACCCGGCCGGCTTCTTCGGCGCTGTCGCAAACCACGCTCAGGCCGCCGCAACGCTCGCCGTACAGCGAAAAGTTCTTCGAGAACGAGTTCGCCACCAGGCACGGCACGCCCTGGGCCACCAGCTCGCGTACCGCGAAGGCGTCGTCGTCCAGGCCGGCCCCAAAGCCCTGGTAGGCCATATCGACGAAAGGCAGCAGATCATGCTGCTTGAGCAGCGTGATGAGCTGGCGCCATTGGTCGTGGTTCAGGTCCACGCCAGTGGGGTTGTGGCAGCAAGCATGCAGCAGCACGATGCTGCGCTTGGGGATCAGGCGCAGCGCGTCCAGCATGGCGTCGAACTTCAGGCCGCCGGTGGCGTCGTCGTAGTAGGGGTACGTGTTGACGGTGAAGCCCGTGCGCTCGAAGATCACGCGATGGTTCTCCCAGCTCGGGTCGCTGATCCAGACCTGGGCGTCAGGGAAATAACGCTTGAGGAAATCCGCGCCCACGCGCAGCGCGCCGGAACCGCCCAGCGTCTGCACCGTCGCGATGCGCCCCTCGGCGCGCGCCTGGCACGGCTGCCCAAAAACCAGCGCCTGCACCGCGTCGCGATACGCCGCAAACCCGGCCATCGGCAGGTAGGGGCGCGGGCCCATGTCGGCCATCAGCGCGGCTTCGGCTTCGCGCACGGCCTGCATCACCGGCAACCGGCCTTCGTCATCGAAGTAGATGCCGATGCTCAGGTTGACCTTATCGGTCCTGGGATCGAGTTGAAAGCTCTCGTTGAGGGAGAGGATCGGGTCGCCCGGATAGGCATCGATGTGTTCGAACATTGGATACTCTGGCTGGAGTGCTGGGATGGGTCGGAGCCGGCGGCCAGTGGCCGCCAGGGTCATCATTATGCCGATACGCGCTCGGGCAGGGCCGGTTCGGCGCGCTTCTGCTTTTGCCTGAGACGGTAGCTCAGGCCCAGTACGGCCAGCCATGCCGGAATCAGGTATACCGAGATGCGCAGGCCCGGCGTGAGGTACATCACGTAGAGGATACCTGCCAGGAAGGCCAGGCACACATAGTTTGTCAGCGGGTAGCCCAGGCTCTTGAAGCGCGTTTCCTGGCCGGCAGCACGCTTGTCGCGGCGGAACTTGAGGTGAATGATGCTGATCATCGCCCAGTTGATGATCAGTGCCGAAACCACCAGCCCCATCAGCAGCTCAAAGGCCTCGCCGGGCATGAAGTAGTTGATCGCCACGCAAGCCGCGGTGGCCAGCGCGGAAACACCCAGCGCGGCCAGCGGGATCCCGCGCTTGTTGACCTTCAGCAGCGCCTTGGGCGCATTACCCTGCCTGGCCAGACCGTACAGCATGCGGCTGTTGCAATACACACCGCTGTTGTAGACCGACAGCGCGGCGGTCAGCACCACGGCGTTCAGCACCGTGGCAACGATCTCGCTGTTCATCGCGTGGAAGATCAGCACGAACGGGCTGCCGCCGGTGACGACCTTCTCCCACGGGTACAGCGAGAGCAACACGCCCAGTGCGCCAACGTAGAAGATCAGGATGCGATAGATCACCTGGTTGGTGGCTTTGGGAATGGTCTTTTCCGGCTCATCCGCTTCTGCCGCGGTAATGCCCACCAGCTCCAGCCCGCCAAACGAGAACATGATCACCGCCATGGCCATGACTAGCCCGGAGATCCCGTTCGGGAAAAAGCCGCCGTGCTGCCACAGGTTGGACACGCTGGCCTGCGGGCCGGCCGTGCCGGACGCCAGCAGGTAGCCGCCGAACACGATCATGCCGACAATGGCCAGCACCTTGACGATGGAGAACCAGAACTCCATTTCGCCGAAGGACTTGACGCTGGTCAGGTTGATGGCGTTGATCAGGAGGAAGAACGCCAGCGCGGAAACCCAGGTGGGCACGTGCGGCCACCAGTACTGGACATAAATGCCCACCGCCGAGAGCTCCGCCATGCTGACCAGGATATACAGCACCCAGTAGTTCCAGCCCGACATGAAGCCCGCGAAGCTGCCGCAGTATTTGTTGGCGAAATGGCTGAAGGAGCCTGCCACGGGTTCGTCGACCACCATTTCGCCGAGCTGGCGCATGATGAAGAACGCGATGATGCCGGCCACCGCGTAGCCGAGCAGGACCGAGGGCCCCGCCATCTTGATGGTCTGGGCAATGCCCAGGAACAGCCCGGTGCCAATCGCGCCACCTAGCGCAATCAGCTGGATGTGCCGGTTTTTCAAGCCACGCTTGAGCGTCGCGTCTGTATTGTCGGAAGCGTTGGGAACCATCTTTGTCTCTCTACCCACTCTTTTGGAATGTCGGCCTGCGCCTCTCGCGTGTCGCGGGCGCTTGGGCTTTGGCCAGGCACCACCGGCGCGCAGTCATGCTGCTGCGCCGGCGGTGTTGATGCGGTCTGTGCCGGGCGTGCCGGCTTGCCTTGTGGGCCTCAGACCTTGAGCGTGCCGCGCTCGATCTGGTCGCGTTCCAGCGATTCGAACAGCGCCTTGAAGTTGCCTTCGCCGAAGCCTTCGTCGCCCTTGCGCTGGATGAACTCGAAGAACACCGGGCCGAGCGAGGCCTTGGAGAAAATCTGCAGCAGCAGGCGGGGCTTGCCGCCTTCGGTGGTGCCGTCGACCAGGATGCCGCGCGCCTTGAGCTGATCCACGGGCTGGCCGTGGCCGGGCAGGCGCGCTTCCAGGCCGTCGTAGTAGTAGTCGTTGGGTGCCGTCATCAGGGGCACGCCGGCCATCTGCAGACTGTCGATGACTTCGATCAGGTTGTCCGTCAGGAAGGCGATGTGCTGGATGCCTTCGCCATTGAAGGCCATCAGGAATTCCTCGATCTGGCCGCTGCCCTTGGACGATTCTTCGTTCAGCGGGATGCGGATCTTGCCATCCGGCGCGGTCATGGCCTTCGAGGTCAGGCCGGTGTATTCGCCCTGGATATCGAAGTAGCGGATTTCGCGGAAGTTGAAGAGCTTYTCRTAGAAATTAGCCCAGTAAGCCATGCGGCCACGGTAGACGTTGTGCGTCAGGTGGTCGATCAGGCGCAGGCCATGGCCCACCGGATGGCGGTCCACGCCTTCGATGAACTCAAAGTCGATGTCGTAGATGGACTTGCCTTCTTCAAAGCGGTCGATCAGGTACAGCGGCGCGCCGCCGATGCCCTTGATCGCCGGCAGGCGCAGCTCCATCGGGCCAGTGGCGATTTCCACCGGCTGCGCGCCGAGTTCCAGCGCGCGGGCATAGGCCTTGTGCGAATCCTTCACGCGGAACGCCATGCCGCAGGCGCTGGGGCCGTGCTCGGCGGCAAAGTAGGCAGCCGGGCTGTGCGGCTCGCGGTTGACGATGAAATTGATGTCGCCCTGGCGGTACAGCACCACGTCCTTGGAGCGGTGGCGCGCCACCAGCGTGAAGCCCATCTGCTCGAAGATCGGTTCCAGTAGGTTGGGAGTAGGCGAGGCGAATTCCACGAATTCGAAGCCCATCAACTGCATCGGGTTTTCAAACAGATCGGCCATGGTGTGTTCAACGAAAAATTGGGGGACGAGAGAAATAATATTGCGGCTCCTGCGCGCCAGCGCGTCGATGCGCAGTGCCAGGCACGTGCGGAACAGGCTCTCATTTACCCGTCCGCACTGCTAATCTGGAGTTCAGTGTATATTCCGGGCCGCAAAATAGGATTTCGTAATCCACGCAGGCAAACCCTAGATCATGAGATAAAATTTCATGATTCATGGCATGTAGGAAACGAAAGTGCACAAAGATGAGCTAGACCGCATCGACCGGCGCCTGCTGGGGGCGTTGCAGGAAAATGGGCGCGCGTCCAACCTGGAACTGGCCGAGGCCATCCGCCTGTCGCCAGCCCAGACGCTGCGCCGCCACCGGCACCTGGAAGAGCTTGGCATCATCAAGCGCTATGAGGCCCGGCTGGACTCCGCCAGCCTGGGCTTCGGCGTGGTGGCCTTTATCCATGTCACGATGGAGCGCGGCCACATCCGGGACCTGTCGAACTTCAAGGGGTTGGTCGCTGAGCTGGCGCAAATCCAGGAGTGCTTCTCCGTGACCGGCGATATCGACTATGTGCTCAAGGTGGTGGCGCGCGATCTGAAGTCGCTGTCGGACTTCCTGCTCGACACCCTGATGCGCATCCCGGGCGTGAGCGGCGTGAAATCCAGCGTTTGCCTGGACGAGATCAAGTGCACCAGCGCCATGCCGCTGGAGCCTTGAGCCAGGATCCTCTGCCTGCTGGCTTGCCGAGGCCGCGGGGCAGTCACAGCCAGCGCACGATCAAGCTTGCACCGCCGCGAGCGCGCCGATGCGGTCGAGCGCGGCGAGCAGCTTTGGCGTGGCCGGCTGGGCGCAATTGATCCGGACATGATGCGCGTACCGGCTGCCGTCGGGGCAGAACATGGCACCCGGACCGATGCTGATGCCCTCGCTCGCCGCCGCCTCGCACAGCGATAGCGCGTTGACATGGGCAGGCAGTTCCACCCACAGCAAGAAACCATCGTCGGGCGCGCGCAGCTTCGTCCCCGCTGGCCAGGCGGCCGCGATGCGGGATGAGAACGTGCGCACCGAGTCCTTGATCCGCTGGCCGTAGCGCCGCAGATGCCGGTCGTAGTCGCCGCTCGAGAACATGTCGGCCAGCGCCGCCTCGAACAGCGGCGATCCGGCCAGGCTCGCCTCGACCCGCGCCTCCAGCACCGCCTCGAAGCGGTGGCCCGGCGCGATCCAGCCGATGCGCCATCCCGGCGCCAACGTCTTCGACACCGACGTGCAATACAGCACATTGCCGGATTCGTCGAACGCCTTGCAGGCCGGCGCCCGCGGCTTGCCGGCCGAGAGATCGCCGTACACGTCATCCTCGATCAGCGGCACCCCGGCATCGTCAAGCAGTTGCACCAGCGTGCGCTTGTCGGCGATGGACATCGTGAAGCCCAGCGGGTTGTTGGCGGTGGGCACCGACACCACGGCGCTAACCCGATGCCGCTGCAGGATCTGCGCCAGCGCCGCCAGGTCCATCCCGGTACGCGGATGGGTGGGCACCTCGATGGCGCGCAGCCCGAGGCTGCGCAGCAGCATCAACGTCCCGAAGTAGCAAGGCGACTCGACCGCGACCACATCGCCCGCTTTGCAGGTCACCTGCAGGGCAAGCCGCATGGCCTGGCTCTGCCCTTGTGTGAGCACCAGTTGATCGGGCGAGATGTGCAGGCCCCAGCGCGCCGCGCGGCGCGCGATCTGGCTACGCAGGTCGAGGCGGCCCGGTGGCACGCTGTAGGCCAGGCCAGACGCCCCGAGCCTGCGGGCCGCGCCCAGCATGCTGCGCGCCAGCGCCTTGTCCGGCAGCCATGCCGCGCACGGCGATGCGGCCCCCAGCGCAACCGGGCCGGGCGCGCGCACCTGGGCGAATAGCGCATGCACATTGGCGGTCAGCGTCACCGGCCGGGCCGTGGCGCCAGGTTGCGGGGCCAGCGGCTCGGCGGGCATGTCCGCGCAAACGTAGAAGCCTGACCTTGGCCTGGCCACCACAAGGCCGCTCGCCTCCAGCACCCGCAGCGCGTGTTCCGCCGTTGGCGCGCTAACCTGCTCGATCTCGGCCAGCCGGCGCACCGACGGCAATTTGGCGCCGCGTGCCAGGTCGCCACGGCGGATGGCCGCGCGCAGCCGGTTGGCGATCGCCTGGTAGTTCGGGGAGCTGTCCGCCATCTCTATCTGCTATCTGTATAGCCATGAAAATTTATTGATTGACTATACAGCTAAGTCGCGGGCGCGGTGAGAATCTCGTCTCCGAAGCGGACATTCCCTTCATTGATCCAATAGGAGAACCCGATGAACATTGCCATGCTGGCTTACGATGGCTTCACCGACGTCGATCTGTTCCTGCCCTGGGACCTGTTCAACCGGGTCCAGGACCCAGCCTATGTCGGCTACGCCAAGCCCTGGTCGGTGCGGATCTGCGCAGACACGCCGCAGGTGACCTCCAACACCGGCATCACCATCACGCCGCATGGCGGCTTGAGCGAGCTTGCCAAGGCCGATGCTGTGTTCATTGTCAGCGGCCCCGGGTCGCGGGCCAAGCTCAACAATCAAGGCTTCATGGGGCAGCTCAAGCTGGATCCGGTCAGGCAGGTGATTGGCGCGATCGACTCGGGTGTACTGTTTCTCGCCCGCCTGGGGCTGCTCGATGGCCTGAGCGCGACCACCTACCCGGGCGTGTTCGAAGAGCTCGAGGCCATGGGCGTGGAGACCGAGCATCGTCCGCTCGTGGTGCACGGCCAGATCGCCACGGCGGGTGGATGCCTGGCGACGCAGGATCTGGCGGGCTGGATGGTCTCGCGGCTGCTTGGCCAGGATATTGCTGACAGCATGCTGGAGATGATCGCCAAGGTCGAGTGACGAACCGAGGCCGCGGGGCTTAGCGCTGGCTTAGCGCTTGATCACGGACGGGCTGGATGGGCTGAAGAAATACGGCGCCACGGCAAGCGCCACTACCATCGCAGCCGTGAGGAAGATCGTCGAATAGGTCTTCGCCACCGGCCAGTGCCGGGCGTCGCCCATGCTGGCGATCATGCCGAATCCCCACGACGTCAGCGCCGAGCCGAGGAACACAAAGGTGTTGAGCACGCCAAGCCCGCGCCCGCGCGAAGACGGCGGCACCAGGCCGCGCCCCTGCGCCATGACCAGCGGATGCAGCATGCCGATGGTCGACAGCAAGGCCATCAGCCCCACACCGGAGACGATGCCATGCGTGGGCCAGAGGCTCAGCAAGATGGCGCCCGACATCGCAAAGCAGGACCATCCCGCGATGGTGGTCTTGAGCGAGCTGCGCCGGACCAGCACGGGCAGGAAGAACGCCGTCAGGAACCCGCTCACGCTCAGCAGCGTCAGCGCGATGCCCCGCGAGCCGGAATTCAAGCCGTACACGCTGGCCAGGTAAGGGCCGCTCCATGCGTTGCGGAACGCCGTGCCTGCCGCCATGGCGACGCACATCGGGATCAGGGTCCACAAGGGGACAATGGCCAGCAGCTTCGCGCTTTGCGAGAGCATGGAGCCCAGCGGCACACCGCGCGCCTCGGCATGGCCATCATCCCGCACGAAGCGCCAGACACCGTAGCAGGCCACCACCATGCACAGCGCCGCGAAGGACATCGCCACGCGCCAGCCAAGCAGATGCATGGCCCATCCGAGCGGCGCCGTGGCGCACAGCGCGCCGATCATGCCGGTGGCATTGGACTGGCTGACGACCCGCGTGTAGTTTTTCTCGGAAAGCTGCTCGGAAGCAAAATGCAGCAGCCCCATGAAGACCGGCGCGCATGCCAGCCCCAGCCCGGCCTGCGCCAGCATGGCGACGGTACCGTCCGGCGCCAGCGAGAACACCACGGCGGACACCGCGCCGATGGCCAGCAGCAAGGAGGTCGGCTTGCCCACGCCGTACCGGTCGAACGCAATCCCCACGGGAATCTGCGCAACCGCGAATGCCAGGAAGAAGGAGGAAGACAAGGTGCCGAAGCCCGCCGCCGACAGGCCGAAGTCGTGCTGGAGCTCCGGCGCCATCACCGCCAGGCAGCTGCGATAGAACTGGCTCAGCGCGAACGCGAAGGTCAGCAGGACGATGCCCCGGCGCGCGCGCCGCGCCAGAGTCTCGGCGTCAGCCGCAGAGGTGAGCTCGCGATGATGCGCAGCGCTGGCCGGATTGTTCAACTTGGTGTCTCATTTCGTAGGAGGGCTGCCTTTTACCAGGCTTGTCCCGCAGCTTGCCGGAGCATCCAGGATGCAGGACCGGTATTCTACGCCCGCTCCCGCTGGCCTGCTCCGGCCGGCCGCTCGCCCGCGCTATGCCCCGGCGGTGAACAGCGCGAACGAGGCAATGATCGCGATCAGAAGGATGGGGAACGCCCAATACTGCATGGGAATCCAGAACAGCGTATGGCGCTTGCGCAGTTCCACGGATTCCTGCGTGTTGGGATCGACCAGGATGCGGCCCGGACGCGAATTGAGGCGTTTGCCAAGATAGAAGACTGCCGCGGCCGACAGGATCAGCGATAGCACGATGGTCGCGATATTGGAGAGATTCACCAGCGAGCCTAGCAGGCTCATGACAAGCAGGACGGCAAGGGGCAAGATGACAACGAGAAAACCTAAACCTTGCCAGATCAGAAACATGGAAAACTCCCGGGTATGGATATCAAGCGGATATAAAAACGAATGCCCCGGATCCGGGGCATTGACGACGAATTATATCCATGCGCCGGATTAATCACAAACCAGAATCCCGGGCCGTCTCGTTATTTCGGGGGGCGCGGCACCCCGCGCCAAAGCCCCGGTATCAGCAACGCAAGCTCAAACATAGTATCGACAGCATTCGCCAAGCCCTTAGCGGTGCGTGCCCCTCTTCAAAACCCAACGTTGTCGCGCCCCTTCAGCTTCAGCAGATTCCGCGCCTCATCCGGCGTGGCAACCTCAAGCGACAAGGCTTCGATGATGCTGCGCACCCGCAGCACCTGCGCGGCGTTGCTGTTGGCGAGCTTTCCCGGGCCATCCCATAGCGAATCCTCAAGGCCGACGCGCACATGGCCGCCGACCGATGCGCTGATCGCCGCCGCCGGCATCTGGCTGCGCCCTGCCCCCAGCACCGACCAGACATAGTCCTTGCCGAACAGCCGGTCCGCCGTGCGGCGCATATGCATGAGGTCTTCCACATGCGCGCCGATGCCGCCGCGCAGCCCGAGCACCGACTGAATCAGCAGCGGTGGCGTCAAGAGCGCGCGATCCAGGAAATGGGCTGCCGTGTACAAGTGGCCGATGTCATAGCACTCGATCTCGAAACGGGTCTGGTTTGCGCTGCAGGACTGCAGGATATACGCGATGTCCTTGAACGTATTCCTGAAGATGCCGTCGTAGCTGCGCTCCAGGTAGGGGCGCTCCCAATCGTGCTTGAGGTCTTTAAAGCGGTCCAGCAGTTCATAAAGGCCGAAGTTCATCGTGCCCATGTTCAGCGATGCCACTTCGGGGCTCAGCTGCAGCGCGGGCTGCAGGCGCTCCTCCACGCTCATGGTGGGCGCGCCGCCCGTGGTCAGGTTGATCACCACGTCGCACGCCCCCTTGATGGCGGGCACGAACCGGCGAAACAGCGCCGGGTCCTGCGAAGGGCGTCCATCCCCGGAGTCGCGCGCGTGGAGGTGCACGATGGCGGCGCCGGCCCGCGCGGCGCCGATCGCGCTCGCGGCGATCTCGTCGGGCGTGAGCGGCAGATAGGGCGACATCGACGGGGTGTGGATCGACCCGGTGATGGCGCAGGTAATGATGACTTTGTTCATGGCGACGTCTTTGTCTGGGTTGGTGGTGCTGCGGCATGCATTGGATGCCGCGGTCCGTCAGTTTTCCGGGTGCGAGCCGGCCGGCGCATCCCGGGCCGTGGCGCGCCTTGCGAATCCGGCGCGCGCCTGGCGCTCGCGGACATGCCCGTAGCCGCGCACACTGGCGGGCCACGAGAGCAGTTCCCGCAGGCGTGCCTCGGGCCATTGCGCTGCCGCGTGCCCGATGTCATCCAGATCCTCTTCGTAGGCATCGCGCACACGGCGATTGAGCTGCGCTTCCACGCCACGGGCGAAGGGATCGAGCCAGCTGCCGCGCAGGAAGCGCACGCCAGCCAGCAGGCGCATGGCGGGCCGGATCCAGCTGCCAACCGCCGTCTTGCTGATCTTGCCGGTGACCTTGTCGAGCTTGCCGAACGGGCCGCCCGCCAGATGGAAGCTGACCTGGAACTCGCCTTCGAACGCCTCGTTCAGGGACTGCAGGAAGGCCGGGCGCGAATACAAGCGCGCCACCTCGAACTCGTCCTTGACCGCCAGCACGCGGAAATACTGCGTCGCCACCTGTCGGACCAGGGCGTCGGCATCGCTTCGGCCTGCCAGCATGCGCCGCACCGATTCCATCCGCTGGCGGTAGCGATCCGCCAGCGCGGCGTTTTGATAATCGACAAGGCGCCGTGCCCGGTCATCGATCAGCGCCGCCAGGGATCCCCCGGCGTTCATCGTCAGCTGAACGACCTGCGCGGGCGCCATCAGGCGGCGCACCGCCGCGTTGTCATGCGCGAGCCAGCGGCCCAGCGCGAACGCCTTCAGGTTGGTGTCGGTCGATACGCCATTGAGCTGTATCGCCTTCTCCATCGCTGCCCGCTGCACGGGGATCGCACCTTGCTGCCAGGCATAGCCCAGCAGCAACATGTTCGACAGGATCGCGTCGCCCAGCAGATGCTGCGCAAGCACCGTCACGTCGATGCACTCGGCGCGCCCGCCCAGCGCTTCGTTCAGGCGGTGCTTGAGCCCGGCCTCATCGGCAGCCCAGTCGGGCTGGCTGGTGAAGTCACTGGTGGGAACCACCTCCGTGTTGACGAAGGCGCGCGCCAGCCCGGGACGCAGCCTGGACAGCGCGTCCGCGCCGGCCGCGACGATCAGGTCGCAGCCCAGCAGCACGTCGGCTTCGCCGGTGCCGATGCGCGCGGCGTGCAGCATGGCGGCGCTCGGGGCAATGCGGATATGAGAGCCCACCGCGCCGTACTTCTGGGACAGCCCGGTGACATCCAGCGAGCTCCCGGCCTTGCCGTCCAGGTGCGCCGCCATGGTCAGTACGCCGCCAATCGTCACCACGCCGGTGCCGCCGATGCCCGCGACGAGGATCGCCATGGGCTCGAAATCGCCCGGGATGATGGCATCGGGCAACGCGGGAATCTTGAAGCCCGCCGCCGCCGCGCCTTGCGGCCGGCGCGGCTTTGCCCCCTGCAGCGTGACAAAGCTCGGGCAGAAGCCGCGCACGCACGACATGTCCTTGTTGCAGGACGACTGGTTGATCTTGCGCTTGCGGCCCAGCGCCGTCTCAAGCGGCTCGATGGCCAGGCAGCCGGACTGATCGCCGCAATCGCCGCACCCCTCGCACACCTCGGGATCGATATAGGTGCGCACCTGCGGGTCGGGCAGCTTGCCGCGCTTGCGCAAACGGCGTGCCTCGGTGGCGCAGGCCTGGTCGTAGATCAGCACCGACAGCCCGGGATACGCGCGCAGCTCGATCTGCACTGTCTCCAGCGCCGCCCGGTCGTACACGGGTACGCCCAGCGTGGCCCGGCGCGGCGCACCGTATGCCGTCACGTCGTCGGTGACCACGACCAGCTTCTTGATCCCCTCCGCCCGCAGCTGGGCCACGGCCTTGTCGACGCTAAGCTCGCCGTCCACCGGCTGGCCGCCGGTCATGGAGACAAAGCCGTTGAACAACAGCTTGTAGGTCATCCGCAGATTGGCCGCGAGCGCCTGGCGGATGGCCAGGTAGCCGGAATGGAAATAGGTCCCGTCGCCCATGTTGGCAAAGACATGGGGCTCGCTGGTAAACGGCGACTGTCCCATCCACATCATCCCCTCGCCACCCATGTGCGAGACGGTGTGTGTCTTCTTCGGGTCATTGAGCATGGCGATCGTATGGCAGCCGATGCCCGCCAGCGCCCGGCTGCCATCCGCAAGCGGGTCGATGTATTGTGCGGGCAGCCCGCGCAAAAGCTCGGGCGGCGCAGCGGCACGGCTTGTCCCGGCTGGTCCGCCGCAACAGCATCCGGGGCCGCGGTCTCAAGCCCCAGCAAGCGCTGGATGGCTTCGGCGATCTGCAGCACGCTCAGCTCGTTGCAGATAGGCAGCACCGGCGCGCCTCGGGAGGCCGACCATTCCGGCGCGCCTTCGAACTTGCCGCGCACCACCGGCGGCTGCGCCATGCGCGCATCGAAGAGGATGGACTTAAGTTGCGACTCTAGCAGCGGGCGCTTTTCCTCGATCACCAGGATGGTGTCGAGCCCGTGCGCGAAGGCGCGCACGATCTCGTCCTCCAGCGGCCACACCATGCCGATCTTCAGCACCCGCAGCGCGGCGCCGCGCGCATCGCTGGCGTCGATGCCAAGGCGTTGCAACGCCTGCATGGTGTCGGCGTAGGACTTGCCGGCGGTGACAATCCCTACCCTGGCGCTCGTGCCAGGCCACACCAGGCGGTTGAGCCCGGCCGCCCGCGCGAACTGCACCGCCGCCGGCAGCTTGTGCACGTACAAGCGTTCCTCCGCGGCCGGCGCCATTTCGAAGGCGCGGATGTGCAAGGGCCCGTTGGCGTCAGGCAACGCTCCCAATGGCTCGTGCTGCCCCACGTCGACTTCGCCGGCGGACTCCACCACGTCGGTCACCAGCTTCATGCCAACCCAGCATCCGGTGCGCCGCGACATCTCGATGCCACGCAAGCCAAAGTCGATGATGTCCTGCACGTTAGCCGGATACAGCACCGGTATGCCCGCCGCGATCAGCGAGAAATCCGACTGGTGGGCGGTGGTCGACGACTTGGCGCTATGGTCGTCTCCCGCCAGCACCAGCACGCCGCCGGCTGCGCTGGTGCCGGCCAGGTTGCCGTGCTTGAGCGGGTCGCCGCTGCGATCCACGCCCGGCCCCTTGCCGTACCAGATGCCAAACACGCCATCCACCGTGGCGCCGGCAAAGGTGCCGACGTACTGCGTGCCCCACACCGCGGTGGCGGCCAGGTCCTCGTTGACGCCGGGCTGGAAGCGCACGTTCGCGGCCTGCAACAACGGCTGGATGCGCCACAGCTCCATGTCGAGCCGGCCCAGCGGCGAGCCACGGTAGCCGGAGATAAAGCCGCCGGTGTTCTTCCCGAACCGGGCATCGATGCGGCGCTGGTCCAGCGCGATGCGCAGGATCGCCTGGTTGCCGGTGAGGAACACCTTGCCGGCCGGCTGCTCGAACCGGTCGTCCAGGCGGGGCGGCTGCAATGCCGCTGGCTCCGTCCGCGCGTTCATGCCGTGCCGCCGCTGTGTACGATTGCAGGGGTGGTTGCAGGGGTGGCTGCTAGCCGGTTGCCGCTGGAACGCGGAAGAAGACAAGCCGTCATCGAAACAAACTCCGTGATGAATGAACAGAAAAAAGCGCCGGGGGCAATCAGAAGCGCTGCGAGTACTGCACGCCAATGCTCTGCTGCCGCGTTGCCAGGGTCTCCTGGCCCGAGACCGTGGCGTTGCCCGAGAGCTGCGTGGCCACGGCCGACCCCAGCGCCGAACTGCCCGAACTGGTGTGGCCCGGCGACAAGGAGTAGAAGACCGACCAGGTGGCATTGGCGGCGGTCGCATAGCCCAGCCCGAGCGTGTAGTGCCGGCGGAACGTGGCCGGCGAGGTGACGTTGTTGGCCGTATCCACATCCGCGTAGGCCGCGCTGTTCAAGGAGACGCCGCCCGACACGTGCCAGGCCGGCGTCACCTGGTAGCGCACGCCGAGCTTGAAGACATTCATGTCCTTCCACCCATTGCCCGGGCCACCGCTGCTGCCGCGCAAGGCGGTGCCATCGAACGCGCGATTGCCAAGGCCCGACGTGCCCGAGTAGTTGATGCGCTGGTAGTCGAACAGGAAGGAGAGATCCTGCCTCGGCGACCATTGCATGCCGAGCAGCAGGTTCTCCGGGATATCCAGGCGACCCTGATCCGCCAGCAAGCCCTCGTACTCCTTGAGCCGCCCCATGCGGATGCGGGGCGAGTACGCCGCGCCGAAGCTCAGCGCATCGCTGGCGCGCCAATAGGACCCAACCCGCATGCCGATGCCAAACGACGACGCCGTGCCCTGGTTGGTCAGGTGGTTCGGCGCCGCCGACTGCGGCGCAAGTGCCTGCAGGCCCTCCGCGCTGAAGAGCTGCCCCGCGAGCAGCAGCGAGAAGCCCACCGAGAACGACTCGGAGACCTTGGCGGACACCGTCGGCGCCATCGTCAACTGCTTGATCGTGGTGGCAGCCCTGCCGCTGCCGCATAGCAAGTTGCCGCGATAGGTGGTGCCGGCCGGTGCCGGCGACGGCGCCAGGCAGGTGGTGGTGTTGCCCTCGAAGTACGTGCCGGCGCCATTGCTGTAGCCGACAAGGCTCAGCGACAGGTCCGGGTTGATCATGCGGCTGTACGCGATATCGGCCAGCGGCACCCAGCGGCTCTCGCTGTCCGTGCGCGTGTCGAGCACCCCGGCCACTGGCGCCGGCAGGCCCGCTGCGCGGCTCATGCTGGTCCTGCCGTTGATCGCGATCAGGTTGCCGTCGAAGCGGTTGCCGGCCCAGACTGTGGTGGCGGGGTTGCTCGCGCCGCCGAACGCATCCCGCGTCGACGCCGCCGCGGCGCCGGCCACGCCGCGCGCTTCGGCGCCGTAGCCGATCTGGAAGTAGCCGTTGTCGGCCAACGCAAGCGCGGGGCACAGTGCTGCCGCGGATGTGACGATCCACTGTCTTGAATTCACTGTTGTCTCCATTGTCGTTGTGATCAAAGCGGGATCGTCTTTGCGCTCCTCGCGATTTTCTTGGGGGGGTGCTACGGTTGATGCCCGGTGATCGAGTTCGTCAGCACGCCAAGCCCCGCGATCTCCACGTCGACCCGGTCGCCGTCGTCCAGGAAGCGCCATTGCTCGATGCCGGCGCAGTTCGGCACGCAGCCCGTGGCCAGCAGCTCGCCGCCGTGCAGCGTCTCGTTGGCCGACGCATAGCTGACGATGCGGTCGATACGATGGGTCATGCCAGCCGTGCTGCCTTCGCCGCGCACCTCGCCGTTGACGCGCACGGTCACGCCCAGCGCGTGGGGATCGCGGATCTCGTCCGCGGTGACGATCCAGGGGCCGAGGCTGTTGCTGCCGTCGAAGTCCTTTCCCTTGGCCGGGCCCGCGCTGGGCCGGGCGCGCATCTCCCTCATAAGCTGTGCGCGTTCGGAGAAATCGTTGAAGATCACGTAGCCAAAGACATGCGACATCGCCACCGAGGCGTCGATGTTCTTGCCGTGACGCCCGACAACGACGCCCAGTTCGGCCTCGTAGTCCAGCCTGGCGCCGGGATCCGGCCGCAGCACCTTGCTGCCGTGGCCGGACAGGTTGAGGCGCACGCCTTTGTAGTAGATTGGCGTCTCAAAGAAGGCCTTGGGCACCTTGCCGGCACCGAGCGCGCGCATCAGCATGCCCGTCGCCGGGCTCACGCCATGTGCCATGACCTGTTTGAACGCATTCTTCAGATGCTGCTCGTACACGCTGAAGCAGCGGATCTGCGGGGGACGGTATGGCACCTCGATGCGGACTTGGCGCAGCGCATGCACCTGCTGCGTGCTACCCGGTTTCGTACCCTGTGCTTGCAGCTTGCGCAGGGCAGGCAGGGTCTCGTCCTGGTGCTCGATCAGCGCCAGCAAGGTGGCAAAGCGCGGGTCGCCCGCAAAGGATGCGGTCACATCCAGCACACGGTCGCCCGCTAGCGCCAGGCCGACGTGGCTCGCCACGTCCGCGGTGGAAAACGTACACAGTCTCACGGTAGCCGGCCTCTCAACGCAACGTCAGGAACTGGCGGCTGGTCACCTCGCCGGGACGCATCAGCAGCGCGGCGGGCTCGCCCGCCTGGTAGCGCTCCAGCAGATGCTCCGGGTCGAACTCAACGCCGATAGAATTCTCGGCGAACGCACCGGAGCGGAACCAGGCCTCCAGTTCCTCCGGTGCGGCGAAGTTGTCCACCTGAAGCTCGGCCTGGATGCCGTCGGGATCGCGGTAGTACAACGACGTGGTCGGCCCGTGGTTGATGCACCATTGCGGGCGCAGGCCGTGGCCCTTCAGGCGCTCGTAGGTATGCAGCAGGTCGCCGAGCGAGCCGAAGGTGAATGCCACATGGTCCAGGCCTGTGCTCTCGCGACGCTTCGGCTCGAAGTTGGCGGCATTGATCAGGGCCAGGCGGTGGTGCTCGTCGTCGTAGGAGAGGAAGCAAAGCAAGGCATTGCGGTACATCACCCGCGCGCCCAGCACCACGCTCCACCAGTGGATCGTCTCGTCGAAGCGCCGCGTGGTGAGCACGATGTGCGCAAGCTTCTGCGGCGCACGGGCCTCCGGGTCCGGGCAGGGGATAGGAAACTGGTCCATGCTGTCGCTCATTGCATCTCCTTGGTGAGGCTGATGGGGCTGGGGGGGCTGGTAGGGCTTGCCCGCGGTGCTGCGGGAATGGCGGACTGGGACACCAGGCGCGAAATCACATCCGGTAATGTCGCGCACGGATCGGCGCACTGACGCCGGCTGCGCCAGGCCACGATGCCGTCGCCGCGCAGCAGCACCGCGCCGGACTCATCGATCTCCATCGCAGTGGCGAAGGCCGAGGGGCCGATGCGAAACTGCGCGCCGTCTTCGGTCCCGATGCGCGGACACGCCACGTCGATGCCCCAGTCGGCACGCAACTGCGTCAAGGCCGCCTGCCAGCGCACCCGCTCCTTGTCGCCCACCAGCAGCGTCAGCGGCGCGCGGCGCGCGAGGTCCCGCGTCGACAGCGACTCGCCAGCGGCCTCGCTCCAGAGATGCGGGATCAGCGAGCCCGGGCTGGTGGTCGGCCAGTACTCAGTGCCGCTGTGCGGGGACTGCGGATGCGGATGCGGCTCGCGGCAGACGAATCCACTCGATAGCGCATAGCCAAGATCGGTGCCGAGCGTGACAAAGACTTCGCGTTGCTTGTCGATCGCCCTTCTGAGCTTGGCGCGCACGGCAACGCCCGCGGGCGCGGTGCTCGCCAGATGGCGCAGGGGTTTCAGGCCGGCCCCCGCCACGGTGCGCAACAGGGTGCGCGCAGCGCGCCTGGGCAGCAGGCGGACCACCGTGGAGCGGGAGAGCGCGGCCAGCGTCTTGAGGCCGGCGGGGTCCGCACCGGCGGCACGCAGTACTTCGTCGGACAGGTCGCTGAGCTGCTGCGTGCGGTGCGCGTGGGCGGCGGCGCTCTGCGCGCGCTCGGTGGCGTAGCTGGACAACAAGCCGTGCGCAAGGCCTTCTGGCACATACCCGCCCAGCAGCAATTGCAGCCGCCACGCCAGGCTCGCGGCGTCTTCGATCCCATGGTTCATGCCAAAGCCGCCGATGGCGGAGAAGCCGGCAGCGGCATCTCCCAGCAACACCACCCGGCCCACCCTGCTGGTCTCGGCGCGGCGCAGCGCCATCGTCCAGGGGCGGATCGAGACAATGCTGGCATCGATGCGTTCATCGCCAATCGCCGCACGCACCAGTGCCAGCGCCCGCGCTTTGGGCATTTCGCCGGCGGGCTCGATCTCGGGCAGCACCACCGTCGACAGGACCCAGTCCTCGTCGTCGGCGGTGTGGGCCGTGAGCGTGCCCACGACGTCGGGGTTGAGAATCCAGTACAACGGGCTGGGCCGCGACGTGGTCAGCCTGTCCAGCTTTGCGCGGAAATGGATCTGCGCGACCGCTTGCATTGGGGTTGTGTTGGAGCGCACGCCAAGCAGATGCCGCACGGTGCTGTGCGCGCCATCCGCGCCCGCAACGAAGCGCGCGGTGCGCCGGACGACCCGCCCGCTGCGCAGCTCGCGCAGCGTCAATGCGCAGGCGTCATCGTCCTGCGACAGCGCCTCCAGCTCATGCCCTGCCAGTAATTCGATCAGCGGGCTGTCGGCCACGCGCTGCCGCAGGATGGGATCGGCCACGTTCTGGGACAAGTGCAGCGGGCGGCAAGGGCCGCTGCCCAGGAGGCGGGCGGTATGCACCGGGTCGTTGCCGATCGGCACGCAGCGCCCCAGATCCACCCCTGCCAGTGCCGTGCACCACGTGATGTAGCGCAGCTTGAGCGGCGGCGAGCTGATCTCGCGCAGGGCCTCGGCCAGCTCCGCATCGATCGAGCGGATCACCTCCATGGCGCGGGCCGACCAGACATGTCCGCGCGGATGCGTATCCGTGCCAGGCTGGCGGTCGACCAGCAGGCTGCGAATGCCGCGGCTGGCCAGCAGGAGCGCCAGCACGGAGCCGGCGATGCCGGCGCCGATGATCGCCACGGGGCTGGGCTGCCCGGCCTGTCGGAGAGGCACGGCTTCGGGATCGATGTTCACGGGTGGACCTTTCTCTTGAGCTTGGGTGATGTCAGGCACGGTCATGCACTGACAGGCACAGGGACTTGCAGCACTTCGCACAGGGCGGCCAGGACGTCGCCGGGCGCTACGTCCGCCTGCAATGCGTAGCGCCATGCGACGTGCCCATCGGGGCGCACCAGGATGGCGGCGTCGGGAAGGCCACCATTCCACGCGGAAAGTTGCGGGTGGTCGTCGCGATGCGCGATGGCATCGAGGTCCAGGCCGCGCACCGGCACGCCTAGCGCCTGGCTCACGCTATGGCCGAGCGCGGCGCACGGCTTGCCATGGCGGCCAAAGCCGGCGAGCAAGAAGTGCGCGTTGCCAACGAGATCGTGCGAGGTCGCCGGCGCCCCCGGGGCGCCTTGCAACCGGAAGTGCGGCAGGCGTGCGCCCGGCGTGAACGACTGCGCCACCTCCAGTACAGGATGTGCGGGATGTACGGGATGCGATGCGATGGGCACGACCGGCGTTGCGGCGCCGCTCGCGCAGATTGCCGCGCTCCGGTAGACGTAGCCCAGGTCCAGCCCCAGCGTATTGAAGTGTTCCATCTGCGCTTCGGCGGCTCGCTGCACGTCTTGCCGGATGCGGGCGAACTTTGGCGAGGACGCTTGCTGCACGTTCCGGGTCCGCGCTTCCACGGGCGCCACCAGCAGGCGCTTGACCGCCGAGCGCAGGGCGCCGGGCAGCACGCGGGCCGGTGCGCTGGCGCGCAGCCGCGCGAGCGTCGGCAAGCCCGCTTCGTCAAGGCCCAGCGCCGCGGTCACCTGCCCCATCTTTTGATGGTTGGCCACGCTGACGCGGCTGTTGGTCTCGGCAACCGGCTTGCGCTCGGCGCCATACGTGTCGAGCAGCCCGGGCGCCGCTTTGCCCTGCATGACAAGGGCCAGCTTCCACGCCAGGTTGTGCGCATCGGCTGCGCCTGTGTTCAGCCCCAGCCCGCCCGTGGGCGGAAAACGGTGGGCGGCATCGCCAATCAGGAAGGTGCGCCCTTTGCTGTAGGGCTCGGCAATGTGCGCCTGCATCGTCCAGTTCGACAGCGACGTGATGCGCAAGGGCAGATGGCGCTCGCCAAGCGCTGCCCGCAACATGCGCTCGCACCTGGCCACCGGGAAATCGGCCGGCGATTCGTACGCCGGGAAATACGGCGTCATGAACACGGCGTAGCGCGCCGCATCGTGCACGATGAAGGTGCCCGGGGCCTGCGCCGAGAGGATCCAGAACAGGATCGACGGACTGTCCTTGACCAGATGCCGGATGTCGGCCTCGAAGTTGATGGTGATGAGATGCGCCAGGTTGGTCTCCCCCACCATCGGCAGCCCCAGCCCACGGCGCACGGCGCTGCCCGCGCCGTCGGCCGCGATCAGCCAGTCGCTGCGCACCCGATACGCTTGGCCGGTGGCGGCATCCCGCACGACCGAGGCCGCGCCGTGCGCGTTATGCTCCGCGCTTTGCCACACGTGGCCGAAGCGCGCCTCGCAGCGTGCGCGGCGCGATACCTGCGCAAACAGCAGGCGCTCCAGATGGTGCTGGGGAATATTCGCGGTCCGCTTGCTGCTGGCCGCCGCCAGATTGGCAAGGTAAGTGTCGCTGGCGATATCGATGCGCGCCAGGTCTGCCTCGGCCAGGTTGCGCCGCCAGGTCACGAAGCGCGCCCCGGCCGCGTGCGTGGTGATGCCGGCCAGGTCCTCGTCCGCCACGCCGATGCCGGCCAGGATCTCCTGCGTTCTCGCGTTGATGACATGCGCCTGCGGGGCGAGATGCAGGTCATCGCGCTGCTCGATCAGCATCGACTCGATCCCCTGGTCCGCCAGCAGCGCCGCCATGAGCATGCCAACCGGGCCCGCGCCCACGATCAAAACCGGAACTTCCAACTCCCGCATACCTGCCCCCAATGTTGCCAGCCGCCTCACGGCCGCCATGGGACGTGAATTTATACAAGTATAAGTCAACGGCACACTGGTACTTATACTTATATCAGGATGACTGGCAAAGGACTGGCGTTGCCGGTTACCGGCGTTCGGCCGCCCGGATTCAAGCCCGGGGCATGTGGGAGAATGACGGGATCGTTACCGTGTGCGAAACGCGTCGCTAGCCAACATGACCCCTGTCGAGACCCGACGCCCCAAGACTTCCACCCGCAAGCCAGCCGCACAGACACCCGCGGCCACGGCGAGCGCATCCCGCGCCGCCGAAGCATCGGGGCGGCAACGGCTGATCGAAGCCGCCGAGCTCGAGTTCACGCAAAAGGGGTACGACGGCGCCTCGGTGCTGTCGATCGCCAACCGCGCGGGCGTGAAGCAGCCGCTGCTGAACTACCACTTCGGCAGCAAGGAAGGCCTGTGGCGCGCGGTGGTGGAGAACGCGTACACGGGGTCGCTCACGGCATCCCGGCAAGCGGCGGACGCGCCCGATCCCGCCGATCCGCTCGCGCGGCTGCAAGCCGCGCTAAGGGCTTTCGCGGTCAGCAATATCCTGCATCCGGCGGCACACTCGCTTGTGCTGATGGAAGTCGCGCAGGATGGCCCCAGGCTGGACTGGCTGGTGGACAACTACATGAAGCCGTTTCATGACAAGCTCGATGCGCTGATCGCGCAGTGCCACGCGGCGCAGTTGCTCAAGCCCTACCCGCCCGAACACGCCAGCGTGACGATGACCGCCACGCTCACGGCGGTTCAGTCAGCCACGCATCTGATCCAGCGCCTTTACGGCGTCGGCCCCATGA
Source organism: Cupriavidus sp. 05L411 (assembly GCF_056398045.1). Lineage (NCBI taxonomy): Bacteria > Pseudomonadati > Pseudomonadota > Betaproteobacteria > Burkholderiales > Burkholderiaceae > Cupriavidus > Cupriavidus sp. 05L411. Next base: position 101,576 of record NZ_JBFTOQ010000022.1, read on the forward strand.
CGGCCGAACAAGCGGAGCAGCACGCGGAACAGGTCATCGACGTGCTGCTCAACGGCATGCTTGCGCGCCCTGCCAGCCGCCGGCGGACGGCCGGCGCCAGGTAGCGTTCAGCGCGCGGCGACGCCTCTTTCGATGTAGCGCGCCAGCTCATCGGCGCTCACGCCGATATACGGCCTGGCGCGCGCCTTCATGCTCATGTCGCAGTTGCCGGCCTTGGCGGCGCCTTGCATGACATGGCTGATCGCGCCCGCCATTTCCGGGCTGATGGCCTTGCCGGCATTGCCCAGCTGCCATGACAGCACATCCGCCACGGCCATGCCGCAGCGTTGCGGGTCGCGGTAGAGCGCGGCGTCGTGCTCCAGCAGCATCTTCACCTTGGCTTGCTGGCCCAGCTGCATCATGATCACCAGCGGCAGCGCGTCGTTCTGGTCCACGCCGTTGATGCGCATGCCACCGTCGCTGCGGTCGGTCTGGTCGGCCCCTGCCTTCAGCCACGCCAGGTACAAGTCATCCGGCAGCCAGGGCACGCTCAGCGGCGCGATCGCGTTGTCCTTCATGCCCTGCGCGCTGTTCTGGTATTTGAGGCTGACGCCGGCCGCAACCATCCGCTCGGCCGTGGCACGCGCGCTGGCGCGCAAGCCGTCCCACGCAGGGCTGTCCTTGCTGGCTTGCGCCCGCGCCTCCTGGTAGCTCCACACGCGCAGCAGGGCCGACAGGGGCTCGCTGGTCAGCGGCGCCGCCGGCTTGCGCGAGGCCTGCACCAGCCGGTCTACCAGCGCGGGCTGCAAATAGGAGGCCGAGAGGCTCAGCGCCTCGTCCAGGCCGTTGCGCGCCACGGTGTCCTTGCCGCCATAGCCGCCCACCGAAGCGTCCGCGCCACGATCGAGCACAAAGGCCACGCGCTCCGGGATGGCGAGGGCCACGCCCGGCTTGAGCTCACCGCTCGACTCGCGCAACGCCTCCAGCAAGGGTGTTTCCCACATGAAGCGATTGCCGTAAACCATGCGGATGTAGGCCGCGTTGATGTCGGCGCCCTTGGCCAGCAGTTGATCCGCAAACCAGCGCGTGCGGAAGTTGCTGATAGAGGCGTGCAGTACGGTGCGGCCTTTTTTTTCATGCGTGTTCGGATCGGCGCCGTGGGACAGCAGGTATTCCAGCGTGGCGCGATCATCCCCATAGTAGGACGTGCGCGTGATCAGCAAAGGCGTGCCGTTGATGTCGGGCGCCTCCAGCGAGGCGCCCGCCGCCAGCAGGATGTCCGCGATGGCGTAGCGCTGCGCCAGGGGCCGCTTGTCGCGTCCGTCCGGCATGGCCGAAGCCATCAAGGCCGAGCCCCGGTTCGGCCCGTCCACCTTGGCGCCGCCGGCCAGCAAGGCGCGCACGATCTCCTCCTGCTGGAAGTACACCGCCACGCTCAGCGCGGAGACGCCATGCTCGTTGACCCCGTTCGGATCCTGGCCGCGCGCCAGTTGCAGGCGCACCGCCTGCAGGTCGCCGGCCTTGATCGCCGGGAAGATCTCCAGGCGCGGCCGGCAGGTGGCCGCGGTCAGTTGCTTCTCGTCCAGCGCGGTGCTGATGCGGGCCGCCACGTTGGACGGGATGGCATTGTTGGACACCAGCCGCAGGCTGCAGTACTGGCGGTAGTCCTCGCGCGCCAGCGCCAGGTAATAGTCGCGCTTTTCCGGGTTGCGCTCGCGCTCGCGCTGCTGCCAGCGCGCGTCCGCGCGGTTCAGGTAGGCCGCGATGCGCGACGGGTCCCGGCGCAGCACCTCGCCAAGGATCAGGTCGGCCTGGGCCGCATCGCCGGCCTCGGCCAGCCAGAATCCATAGTCGTTCAGGGCGACCAGTGTGTCGGGGTATTCGCCCTTGGGATCGATCTCGCGATAGTCCTGCTCCATGACGAAGGTGCGCAACTGCGCCAGCGCGCGGGCGAATTCCGCGGTCTTCGAACGGGGGATGGCGCGCGCTGCCTGGTGCAGCGCCCGGAAGGCAGCCAGCGTGTCGACCGGCGGGCGCTGCACGAAGCGCAAGTCGGCCGGCATGGCCGTCAGGCGGCTGGGGTAGCTCACCAAGGCTTTGCGCAGCGTGGCCATGGCCTGCGCCTGGCGCGCCGCGTCCCAGGGCCGCGTGCTGGTCACCGTTGCGGTGCTGGCGTCGGCACGCACGGTGATGGCTTCGCCGGCTGTGTCCACCAGGTAGCCGTTCACCTGCTTGCCGTCGACATCGTTGTAGGTATAGGCCACCCAGTAAAAGAGCTCGTCGCCCCTGGGCGTGGTGACGGACACGTTTTCCTCGTGCGCAGGCCGCCAGGTGCCCGGGTCGATCACCAGCGGTGGCGAGCGGAACGCCAGCCTGGACGTGCTGCCTTCGCGCACATAGCGGTAGAAGAACAAGCGGTTTTCGACCTGGCCGACCAGCAGCGCATCGCGCGCGTTTTCGGTGCCCCACACGCGCCGCTCAGGCGCGTTCAGGGCATAGCGGCTAAGGCGCATGGCTTCGATCACCGCGCCGATATCGTATGCCAGCGCGGGGCGCGGCGTGCCGGCGAGGCAGGCCAGTGCCAGCGCCGCGGCGCCGAGCAAGCGGGAAAATCGGGGAACGTAGGAAACGTGGAGAGCTTGAGTTTGAGCCGTGGCAGGAAGGCGGAACATCCGGGACTGGGAAGAGTGACAGGCGGCCCGATGATACTCCGCTCACCTGTCAATGCCACTTTTCATCCACTTTTCGGCAAGCTAAGCCGCATCCTTCTGCATGAACACGCTCAGCGGATCGTCGGCATAGTCGCCGAACGGGCCGCACCGCAGGTAGCCGGCCCGGGCGTACAGCGCCAGCGCCTCGGGCTGGCTGACGCCCGTCTCAAGCACAAAGCGCGGACAGGCCCTGGCCACGGCCTCGTTCTCCAGCGTGGCCAACAGCCGCATCGCAATGCCGCCGCCCCGGTTCGCCGGGCGCACGAACATGCGCTTGATCTCGCCGAACTCCGGCTGCAAGACCACCGCCCCGCAACCAACGGCAGTGCCCTGCTGGTCCCGCACGACGGCAAAGAGAACGTTGGGTTGAGACAGCGCGTCGATGTCGATGCCGTGATGGCTCTGCGGCGGGTACAGCGGCTTCTGGTAGGCGTCCAGTTCGTCGATCAGGCGGATGACTTCCGCTTGCCTGGGGCTTTCAAGCGCGATGTTCATGTTGCGTAGCGTTGGCGTGAAGGGATGCCTTGAATGGCCGGTGCGGCTGAGCGTGCACGGGGGTTCCCGCCGAGGCATGCCATGCCGGAAAATCGGCAGGCAGGCAGGCAGGCGGGCGGGCGGCCAGCGCCCCGCCCGTCCGGTTGGCGGCAGCAGCGCCGGCAACAAAGCCGCTCAGAAACGGCGCACAGGCGTATCCGTCTTCTGGTGCGCGTCCGCGTCGAGCGACTTCTCCGCGTCGTCCCCCGAGAGCCCCTTGTAGTACAGGTGCACCCCGATCGCCAGCGAGTCGTGGCGGATTTCCTGGAACGCTTTCCATGCCTTGGCGGGGTCCTTGAAGACCAGGTAATGCGCTTCCTGCGAGACCAGCGTGGCCACCTCGTGCAGGCCGTGGCCGTGCAGCGTGCTGACCAGCGTGTCGAGGCTTCGGTGCGTGCGCGCGTCGGTGCGCGGGTACAGCATGTGCAACACGGCCACGCGCCGGTCGGCGACCAGTGCCGACAGGGCGACGAGGATCTCCTGGTGATTCAGAGCGGAGACGACGCTGTCGGCGCCGCCTTGTTGCTTCGGGAACAGTGCTTCGATCGTGGAGCTCATGGGTTCACTTCCTTTCCGGCTGACTTGGGTGGAGGCGCACCGGGATGCGCCCGGGCACGAGGCTCCGCCAACGGCATGAAATCCTGCTTGCCGCTGGCAGAGCGCGACATGATCACTGGACACCCTCGGGTTAACGCCGCGCCCGGGGGGTTCGCCGACATCCAGTGCGGCATGGCGATGCATGAATTTACTCCTGTCCGGGGATCAGGGGAAACCCTGAGATAGACCGATACACTTTCCTGCACGCCAGACAATGCCGCGCGGACCGCGCCAGCACTGGATCTAGCGCCTCCGTTTCCCCTGTCGCAATGCATCAATCCGGATTCCGCAACGCACTGCGATCACGCCGTGGCGTCGAGTGCCTCGTGATTGCGCACGGCGCCGGCGCGCCCGGCTGCCTGGTCAAGTGCCCCTATCGCCGAGGACGGTTGAATCGCGGTCAGATAGACGAGTCCTTCCGTATTCACCCAAAGGCGGACTTCCACCAGGACGGACTCGGGCAGACGCTTTCATTTCATGCCGGCGCTGCCCGCGGTGGCCGCGCTGCCAGCGCCTCGCAGATCAGATCCGCCGCCTGCTCCGGCCCGACGATTTCGGTATCGATCTCCAGGTCAGGCGCAAGGGGGGCTTCGTAGGGGGCGCTCAGGCCGGTGAACTGGCTGATCTGCCCGGCCGACGCCTTGGCATAGAGCCCCTTGGCATCGCGCCGCGCGCAAACCGCGAAGCTGGCGCTGAGAAACACTTCAACGAACGCATCGCTGCCGATGATCTCGCGCGCCTGCTGGCGCTGGCTGTGCAGCGGCGAGATGAATGCCGCCACCACCCACAGGCCGCTGCGATTGGCAAGCCTGGCCACTTCAGCGGCGCGGCGGATGTTCTCCGTGCGGTCCGCGTCCGAAAAGCCAAGATCGCGGTTAAGGCCAGCGCGCATCTCATCGCCATCGAGCAGCAGCACCGGATGGCCGGCGGCCAGCATCCGCTTGCGCAGGGCGTGGCTAAGCGTGGTCTTGCCCGCCCCAGATAGCCCGGTGATCCAGACCGTTCCCGGCCGGTGCCCGGTGTCGTGCGGTGAATTTGGCGTGAGGTGCGTGAGGTGCATGCTGTGCGTGATCCGGTATTTGGCGTCGGGCTGCGCGATCAAAGGCCGCGTTCGCGCTGCATCAGACCCAGCAGCGCGGTCCAGGCATCGCCCGCCAGGCTATGGCGCTGGCGGGCCAGCAGCACGGTACCGGGCAATTCGCGTGTGAGAGGGAGCGAGTCGCAATGCGACAAGCGCACGCGGAAGATGGCCGTGGTTGGCGCCAGTCCGTTGTGCTGGCTGCGCGTGACCGCGATGGGGCCGCCATAGAGGCTGGCCAGCGTGCGCTGCTCCAGGCCGGCGACATTGACCTGGTCCGTCTGCGCGGCGGCGCAGCGCACCGAGCCGAATTCCGGGAGATTGGCGACAAAGACGCCGCTGCTGCCGGCGGTGAGCGCGGCGTGGTCCTGCTCGCCGATGAAGGCCTCCGCCTTGAGCTCGCTACCCTGGCCGACGATATGGTAAAGCGGTTCGCCGCGCGCCAGCCACGCGCCATCGGCGAGGAACAGGTTGGCATCCACCACGCGCCCGGCGAACGGCGCGCGCACTTCCATGCGCTTGCGCTCTTCGGCAAGGCCCGTCACCTCCGCCTGGGCGGCGGCCCAGCGGCGGCGCAGCACATCGCCCTCATCGCGCAGTTTGGTGGCAAACGGCTGCTGCTCCATTTGCCAGCGCAGCTGCTGCGCCTGCGCCTGTGCGGCGGCCAGGCGGAAGTCCAGTTCCGGCGAGACCAGTTGCGCCAGCAACTGGCCGGCGGCGACCGTCTGCCCGGCTTGCACCGCGCCGCCGCTCACATAGCCGGGCTGGGCCGCATAGAGCGACTGGCTCTGGCTGGCGCTGAGCACGGCCGGTGCGCGAATGGTGCCGCCCCAGGGGATCACGACCACGGCCAGCAGCATGCCGAGCAAGACCACGGCGCGCCGGGTCTGCGCGTTCCAGTGGATATCCGCACGGCGGTGGCGCCACACCAGTACTTCGCGAACGACTGGCATGACGATGAACACGCCTAGCTCGATGGCCAGCAAGGCCAGCCCCAGCGTCTTGAAGAACAGGTGATAGACGGTCAGCGCGATGCCGAAGAACAAGCCGAGCCGGTAGAGCCAGGTCAGGATGGCGAAGACAATGAGGAAGCGGCGCCGCGAGGCGGAAAAGGATTCGGGCGCCGGATCCGCGAAACCGAACAGCCGCTCCCGCAGCCACCAGCGCGCCATCGCGAATGCCCGGTCGTGCAGGTTGGGCATGTTGAGCCAGTCCGCCAGCAGGAAGTAGCCGTCGAAGCGCATGAACGGGCTGGCATTGATGGCGAGGGTCAGCAACCACGTGCTGGTTGCCAGCATGAACGCGCCCGCACGCAGCGGCCCGTCCGGCAGGAAGCGCCACGCCACCGTGGCAAAAGCGGCCAGCGCCAGCTCCGAGAGCATGCCGGCGGCGCCGATCTTGAGCCGGTCCTCGCGCCGCATCAGCTTCCAGGCTTCGTTGGTATCCGTATAGAGTACCGGCCACATCACCAGGAAGGCGACCCCCATGGTGGGCACGCGGCAGCCGTAACGGTAGGCGGTAAACGCGTGGCCCAGCTCATGCAGCACCTTGGCCAGCGACAGCGCCAGCCCGATGCCCAGCAATCCCTGCAGGCCCGCATAGGAGGCAAAGGTATGGGTAAATTCATCCCAGCGGCGCGATACCAGGTAAAGGCCAAGCAGGGCCACCAGCCCCACGCCCCACCAGAAGCGCGGCTTGAATGCCCACTCCACCCACGGCGCGCAACGCTGCAGCATGGGCATGGGCCGCACCAGCGGCACGCGGAAGAACAAGTAATGCTTGAGCAGCCACATGGCCTTGCTCACGCGGTGCGCGCCCGCGATGCGGCCCAGCCGCGCGCTGTCTTCTGCCCGCCAGGCAAGCAGCAGGTTGTGCCGGTGGAGCAACTGCACCACCGCTTCGAGCTCGTCCTCGCCCACGGTCAGCGTGGTCTCGCGGTTCACCGCATCCAGCAGCGCGCGCGCGTCGCCAAGCGGCCAGCGCGAGAGGATCTCGAATGCCGGCCAGGATAGTTGATAGAACTTGTTGGCGGCCGGGTCGTGCAAGGTCCAGGTGGGTGCGCCGCTGGTGTCGGCCGGACCGGGGTGCAGCGTCAGGTCCTGACGTAATGGGGGCAACACGTTAGATGCCTATCCACTGGCGCGCCACCGTCAACGGACGGCGCAGCGCATGATAGAGAAAAGGAACCCAGCCGGCCGACAGCCGCGCGGTGCCGCGCAGGCCAAGCCGCGGCAGGTCCTTGGCGGCAAAGCTCGCGCGCACGCGGTAGGCCAGCACGCCGCCATCGGTTTCGGCCGCGGCGTAGGACACGCTGATGATGCGGGCATCGAACGCCTGGGTCGGGTTGGCGTCCGGGTAAAAAGTGATCGTGTCGCCGGCCTGGATGCTGACCTGCTCCGCCACCGGCATCTGCGCGGTGAGTTCCACCTTGGCCGGATCGGCCAGCAGCAAAACCTTCTCGCCAATGGTGACGGCCTTGCCCTGCCAGTCGTTCACATCGCCAAAAACGGCCACGCCCTCGCGCTCGGCCTTGACCTGCACGCGCGCCAGTTGCCTGGCGGTGTAGTCGAGTTCCAGCGCCTTCTGGTCCAGTTCCCCGCGGGTCTGGGCCATCTTGAGGCGGCTCTCGTCGTCGGTCACCGCCATCTGCGCCGACTGGCGGTACGTCTCCTGCGCCGTATCGTAAGCGCGCTCGGCCACGGCGCGGCGGGTCTGCAGCGCCACTGTATCCAGGCTGAACAGCGGCGCGCCTTGCGGCACCGGCTGGTTCGGCTGGACGTACACGCGTTCGATCACGCCATCGAGCGGCGCGCGCACCAGGAACGGATCCCGCGCGGACACCTCGGCCGGCGCCAGCACGGTGAGGCGCATGGGAATCAGGCAGACCACCAGCAGGCCGAGCAGGACCCGGCGGCGCATTCTCCCCGGCCGCAGCATGGCCTTGAGCCGCTGGGCCAGCGGCTGCGCGGGCCGGAACGCCGCCAGCGCGTGGCCATAGGCATGCGTGACTTCGGCCAGCACCGCCAGCTCGTGCTCGGTAAACGGCGCTTCGCGCGCGAGCAGCAGCGCGCCGTCGCGCCGGCCGAGCTGGTCTTTGAGCGGCAGCCACAGGGCGTGCGCCGGCAGCCAGTCTGCCCAGTCCGCGCTGGCTTTAGCTGGCGCGGCACCGGCATCGACGGACGTGGTATCGGCGTGCGCATGAGCCAGCCCGCGGCAGAGCTGGGTCAGCCATTGCAGATAAGGCGCGTTGGGGTCGACCTGCGGCAGGCCGGATACGGCCGAGACCTGGCCCAGGCCGCTCTCCAGCCAGACCGCCGCCTGCCGGTAGGGCACGAGGCTGAGCGTCTCGTTGGCCATCACAAACCCGAGCGCCTCCACGCTTTGCGCTTCCCGCGCGCGGCGCTCCAGCTGCAGCAGTGCAAGCAGCGGGGCAACCGCCGTTGGTGCATCGGCGCCTTGCGTCATTTGTCCGGGAAACTCGCCCAGCCGCTCATGCCCGGCAGCAAGGAGGCCTGGCTGCCGTCGATCTTGCCGGTGATGGAAATCGCCTGGCTCACCGGGTCGATCCTGGCGCCGATGCGGCTGACCTTGGCCGGGAATGACTGGTTGAGCTCATCGACCAGGACCGTGAACGGCGTGCCGGGCTTGATGCGCGCCAGCCACCTGGACGGCACGATCATCTGCAGTTCGAGATCGCTGGAATCGACAATCTCAAGCAGCGGCTTGCCCGGCGTGACAAACTCGTGCGCCATCGCCAGGCGCTTTGTCACGCGGCCCGAGAAAGGCGCCGCGATGCTGCACTTGCTGACGGTGGAGCGCATATAGGCGGCCTCCGCGGCCGATTCCTTGGCCTTGGCTTGCGCCTGCTCGATCTCCAGCTTGCCGACCGAGTTCAGTTCCGCCAGGCGCTTGTTGACGGCGAGCACCTGCTGCGCGGCCTCGGCGGAGGCTTCGGCCTTGCGCAGCTGCGCGCTGAATAGCGCGCAGTCGAACGAGACCAGCGTCTGGCCGGCGCGGAAGCTGTCGCCGTCCCGCAACGGCAGGCGGTCGATCTTGGCGTTGATCTCGCTGGAGATGGTGGCGAATTCGCGCGCTGCCAGCTGGGTCCGGATACGGCCATCCTTGTCGGCGCCGGCAAACGTGGTGGGTGCGGCCACGGGTGCGGCACCGGCCGCTGCTGCCGCCAGCAGCGGCAGCAAGGCAGCGGCGTTTAATGCAAAGCGTTTCATTACGGAGTGACAGTAAGACTGGATTACGGGATGACCGGATTGCTCGATTGCTCGATTGCTCGATTGCTCGATTGCTCGATTGCTCGATTGCTCGATTGCTTGATTACTGAGCCTGCTTGGGCGGCTCTACCAAGGTCTTCTCGTGCTCGGCGATGGCCGCGCGCAAGGTCGGCAAGTCGTAGCCGCCAACCGCGGTCGGCAACGGGTCCAGGCCCAGGGTTGCCATCATCTGGCCAGAGGCATTCTGCAGCGCGCCATAGGCTTGATACAGCCGCAGCTCGGACATCACCGCGCTGGCGCCCGCACGAATCTCGGCCAGCTTGCCGGTTGCATCGGAACGGGTGGCATTCTGCGTATGCGTCAGGATGCGCTGATCGACGTCGTTCATCTTGCCGGACAACTCGAAGGCACGCTTGTAGCCGATGTAACCGCGATATGCCACGTGCACCTGGGTCAGCACCGCCATGTTCAGCGCCAGGCGCTGCTGCTTGGCGACTTCATACTGCGCATCGGCGGCGGCACGGATGTTGCCGGCGTTGAGCAGGTTGAGCAGGTTCCAGCTCATGCGCAGGCCGATGTTGTTCCAGGCGTTGTTCACCAGGAAGTTGTCGGTGTCGAAGTTCGCGCCCAGCTGGAAGGTCACGCCCGGCAGCAGCTTGGCGAGCGCCTTCTTGGTTTCATCCAGGCCAATGCGCTCGTTGTAGCCGGCCTCGACCAGTTCGGGCCGGTTGACGAGGGCGGTTTCTTCCATCTTGTCGGCAGCCACCGGTAGCTTGGGCAGGCTGAAGCCCGTTGGCGCGGCCAGCGTGTAGTCATCGCCCGGCGGCACGTTCATGATCGAGGCCAGGCGCGGCTTGGCTTGCGCAAGCTCGTCGCGCACGGCTTCAAGCTGGCGCAGGATGTCGAGCAGCTGGCGCTGGTAGTTCAGCGTTTCCAGCGGCGACTGCAGCCTCTCCTTCTCGATGCGCTGGGAGTCGTCCAGCGCCGCTTGCGTCAGCTTGAGGATGGGTTCCACCTTGGCTTCGAGCTGCTGCGCGCCCACGGCTTGCCAGTAAGCTTGCCTGACCTGCTGCATCATCAGGTGAACCACCTTGCGGCGGCGCTCGCTCATCACCAGCACGCGGTCGGCCTGCTGGCGCGCGGTGTAGTAGCTGACGCCGAAGTCCAGCACGTTCCACGACAGGTTCAGGTCGCCGTTATAGTGCGAGCGCTCGGACGAGGTCGACGGCACGAGGGACTGCTGCCCGGTGACCACGTCCCTGGAGGATGAGGCGAGTTCGTTGCTGCGCCAGGCGTAACCGGCGTCGGCCGTCAGGCGGGGCAGCATGTCCCAGCGCGACAGGTCGAGCTGGCGCTGCGCCATGGCTTCTTCCATCAGCTTGAGCCTGCCGTCGAGGTTGTACTTCAGCGCGCGCGCCATGGCCTCCTCGAGCGTAACCGGGCCGGCCAGCGCCTCTTGGTTCTGGAACATCGCCTGGCGTTGGTCAGGCAGCTCGGCCTGGCGCTCGGCCAGGGTGGTAGCGACGGGCTGAATGGCACAACCGCCCAGCATCGCGGCGGCGGCCAACACGGAAACCAGCCGTTTGGGTCCGGGTTGGACAAGGCGAGAGATAGCGTTCGACAACGGATTTTCCTCTTTCCGGGGTTGCTGCGTTTTACATTGATTCATGGCGTGATTCGCTATCGGCCTAGGCCCGCTCCGGTTGTGCTTGTGCTGGCGCTTGCGGCTGCCGGCTCATTTGCAGGTGGCGCAGCAACGCCGCATTGGCGGCCTGTTGCGCGGGCCGGCCAAACTGATCGAACTGCACCGCCAGCGCCGGCTTGCCGGCTGGCGGCGCCGTGGCGGCCTGCAGGAGGCCGGCCAACGGATCGGCATGGCTGCCGTCGCCCTGTGCGAGCGTGTCGGCGTGCTCCAGGCCCGCACGTGAGTCGGCCGACGCTTTCACGTTCAGGTCCAGATGGCTGCTGGCGCGATTGCCCTTGCTGTCCCGTGCGGTGACTTCGATCTGGAGCTGCTGGTTCATGCCTTGCGGCGGCTTGCCGGCCAACGTGCCGGTCACAGGATCGAACTTGAGCCACGGCGGCAGCGGGCGCCCGTTGGCCAGGCGCACCTCCACCGTCACCGTGGCTTCGCGGTCGCTCGCGCGGAACAGGGAAGCCGGCAGCGCGATGCTGATCGCCTCGCCCGCCCGCGCCGAGAAACTGCCGATCTCCGGCATGGCCTGCAGGCCAATGCTGCCGGCGCCGCCAACGTCGACCAGATTCATGCGCCCTTCCGGCGCCTGCAGCGCATAGCTCAGGCTGCCGGCCGAAAGCGGATCCGCATTGAACGGGTTCCGGCCAACGGCGTCGGCGCCCAAGCCGGTGCCGTTGCCGGCCGGGTTGAGCGTCGGCGCGTCGACGCCTGGCGCCGAGTCAAGCGCGGTCAGCGTGATCAGCGGCGCCGACGGGGCTGGCGCCAGCGGTGCCGGCCCCGGCACGGGCGCCGGAGCTGGCGCGGGTTGCGTCGTCAGATGGACAGTCGAGCGCACCTCGTACGGATCGCCGCTCGCGCCTGCAGCGAGCGCATTGCCCGCGCTATCGGCAATGCCCGTGCCGCTTGCATTGAGCGTCAGGCCAATCTGCCCGGAGCCGCCGAGACCGGTGACAAGCACGGTATAGGTCCGCGCATCGACCTGGGTGACGCTGCTGATGGCGCCCGTTGCGGAGCCGGTCCGGGTCAGCACGAAGTCGGCGGCATCCACGCCGGTGACGCCTTCGGCAAACGTCACGGTATAGCTCACCGCGCGGCCCGAGGTGGGCGATGCATCCACGCGCGTAATGCCCACAGCCGTGGGCGGCGTGGTGTCCACCGTCACGGCCCGCGTATCCGCCACGCCGTGCAGGGACACATCGATCGCATTGCCGGCGCTGTCGCGCATCGTGCCACCATTGGCCTGCAAGGCGGTCACGGTGATACCGTTAGCGTCGTTCTGGCCAGCCGCAACGATGTAACGGAAGGTCAGCGCGGTGCTCCCGCTCCCGGACACGTAATCGGCGTAGACGGTCTGGCCACCGACGTCGAGCGCCAGGCGCGGCGTGCCGCGGGTGGTATCGATCACCGTGTTCTCGGACAGGCTCACTGTGAAATCAAGCACCTTGCCAGCGTTGTAGTCGCCACCGGCCGGCGCGCTCACGCCGAGCACCACCGGGGCGGTGTGGTCAACCACGTAGCGCTGGCCGGCCAGGCCGCCGGCGATGGCGTTGCCTGCCACATCGGCAATGCCGGTGCCGCTGGCCTTCAGGTCCAGGCCCAGCTGGCCGTCGCCGGTCACGTTGTTCACCACCACGCTATAGGTATGCCCATCGACCTGCGTCACCGAGGCAATCTGGCCAGCGGCCGTGCCGGTGCCCGACAAGGCGAAATCGCTCACATCCACGCCGGTGACGTTTTCGCTGAAGGTCACCGTGAAGTGGACGGCGTTGCCCGCGGTCGGCGTGGGGTCCGCGGCGATGACCGCTACCGCTGACGGCGCCACGGCATCGACCAGTACCCCGGTGGTGGATGCCACACTGTTCAGCGCGGTCACCGCATCGTTGCCCGCGACATCGCGCACCGTGCCGCCGTGGAGATCCAGCGCGGAGGCAACGGCCACGCCATTGCTGTCAAGCTGGCCGCTCGCCACGGTCAGGCGGAATGTCAGGGTGCTGGTGCCGGAGCCGGACACGTAGCTGGCGTAGACCGTGCCGCCGGTGTCCAGCGTCACGGCGATGCGCGGTGTGCCGCCGGTGGTGTCGACCACCACGGCCTCGCTGTAGTTGACGGTGAAATCGAGGTTCTGGCCGGCGATGTAAGTGCCGTTGGCCGGCACGCTGACGGTGGCCACGGTCGGCGCAATGCCATCGACCACGATGTCATGCTGGCCGCCCATCGAATGGGCGCCGCCCACGGCGGGCAGGGTCAGTACCGCGGCATCGCTGCTGGCATTGGTGATCACGCCACCGTTCAATGCCAGCGCGGCTGACGATGCCACATCGAGATCGGCGCTGCTGTCGCCGGCCTGCACGGTATAGCGGAACGTGAGCGTATTGGTGCCGGAGCCCGAGATGTAGGTGGCATTGCGGTCCACCGCGCCGGTTTCCAGCAGCAGGGTCGGCGTGCCACCCGTGGTGTCGACGGTCACCGCCTGGTCGAACGTCACCACCACGCTGACTGTATCGCCAACCTTGTAAGTGCCATTGGCGGTGAGGGCATCGACGTTGGTGACGACGGGATTGATGCTGTTGACGGTGATCGCGATCGTATCGGTAGCCGTCTTGGCGCCGCCGGAACCCGTCAGTCCCTGGTCGTTCGTGGTGATCTGGATGCTGCCTGCGCCGTGATAACCGGGCGTAGGCGTATAGACAAGGCCATTCAGCGCGGCGTTGATGTCCGCCAGTGTTCCCGTGAATGTCATGGTGGCGTCACCCACACCGGAGCCGGTCAGAAAGCTCAGGCTCGACGTGCCGGAGAGCGTGATCACGCCGTTGGTTGCCGTCAGCGTCACTCGTTCGACGCCGCCGGCGGAATCGACATCGCTGACCGAGATCAGGTTGCCGTTGCCGGCGCTGAATGTCAGCGCGCTGTTCTGATCGACACTCTGGGCTGCCGGAACGGCGTTGACCGGGTTGTCATTGACGGAATCCACGCTGACAAGCTTGGTGGCGGCGGCACTGTCGGTCGTGCCATCGTTGACCGTGAAGCTGATGGTGCGGTTGCTGGTATTCGGCAGGTCCGACGTATCGGTGTACGTGACGGATCGCAGCGCCGCTTGCCACTGTGCCGTCGTAGCGCTCGCGCCGGACGACGTCAGGGTCATCACCCCGGTCGCGCTGTTGTAGCTCGCCGTGATATTGCCCATCGTAGCGCCGTCGTTGGTGAACGCCAGCACATCCTCGGCGGCGCGGAAATTGCCGGTGATCGACACGGTGGCGCTGGCGAGCGTGGTGTTGTCCAGGTCGCTGACCGTCAATCCGCTGTCGATGGCAACTGGCGTGCTGGTGACGTTGTTGCCCTCGGTGAACGCGGTGGTGCCACCGCTGGTGGTAGCCACCGGTGTATCGTCGACCGCGGTCACGCTGACCGTCTTGGTGACCGTATTGCTATCGGCCGTGCCGTCGTTGACGGTGAAGCTGATGGTGCGGTTGCTGGTGTTCGGCGTGTCCGAGCTATCGGTATAAGTGACCGAGCGCAGCGCCGCTTGCCACTGCGCCGTCGTGGCGCTCGCGCCCGACGAGATCAGGGTCATCACCCCGGTCGCGCTGTTGTAGCTCGCCGAGATATTGCCCATGGTGGCAGGGTTGCTGGTGAAGGCCAGCACGTCTTCGCCGCCGTGGAAGTTGCCGGTAATGGCAACGGTGGCGCTGGCAAGCGTGGTGTTGTCCAGATCGCTGACCGTGAAGCCGCCATCGATGGCAACCGGCGTGCTGGTGACGTTGTTGCCCTCGGTGAACGCGGTGCTGCCGCCGCTGGCCGTTGCAATGGGCGTGTCGTCGACCGCGGTCACGCTGACCGTCTTGGTGACCGTATTGCTATCGGCCGTGCCATCATTGACGGTGAAGCTGATGGTGCGGTTGCTGGTGTTCGGCGTGTCCGAGACATCGGTGTAGGTGACCGAGCGCAGCGCCGCTTGCCACTGGGCCATCGTGGCGGTCGCGCCGGACGAGGTCAGGGTCAGTATGCCGGTCGAGCTGTTGTAGCTCGCCGAAATATTGCCCATGGTGGCGCCGTTGCTGGTGAAGACCAGCACGTCTTCGCCGCCGTGGAAATTGCCGGTAATGGCAACCGTAGCGCTGGCCAGCGTGGTGTTGTCGGCGTCGCTGACCGTGAATCCGCTATCGATGACAACCGGCGTGCTGGCAACGTTGTTGCCCTCGGTGAACGCGGTGGTGCCGCCGGAACCGGTGGCAATGGGCGAGTCATCGACGGCCGCGACGGTAACGACCTTGGTCGCCGTATTGCCATCGGCCGTGCCGTCATTGACGGTAAAGCTGATGGTGCGGTTGCTGGTATTCGGCAGGTCCGACGTATCGGTGTACGTGACGGATCGCAGCGCCGCTTGCCACTGTGCCGTCGTGGCGCTCGCGCCGGACGAAGTCAGCGTCATCACCCCGGTCCCGAGGTTGTAGCTCGCCGAGATATTGCCCATGGTGGCGCCGTCGTTGGTGAACGCCAGCACATCCTCGCCGGCGCGGAAATTGCCGGTAATCGACACGGTGGCGCTGGCGAGCGTGGTGTTGTCCAGGTCGCTGACCGTCAATCCGCTGTCGATGGCAACCGGCGTGCTCGCGACGTTGTTGCCCTCGGTGAACGCGGTAGTGCCACCGCTGGTGGTCGCCACCGGCGTGTCATCGACCGCGGTCACGCTGACCGTCTTGGTGACCGTATTGCTATCGGCCGTGCCGTCATTGACGGTAAAGCTGATGGTGCGGCTGGCGGTGTTCGGCGTGTCCGAGCTATCGGTGTAGGTGACCGAGCGCAGCGCCGCTTGCCACTGCGCCTTCGTGGCGGTCGCGCCGGCCGAGGACAGGGTCATCACCCCGGTCGCGCTGTTGTAGCTCGCCGAGATATTGCCCATGGTGGCGGGGTTGCTGGTGAAGGCCAGCACGTCCTCACCACCTTGGAAGTTACCGGTAATGGCAACCGTAGCGCTGGCCAGCGTGGTGTTGTCGGCGTCGCTGACCGTGAAGCCGCCATCGATGGCAACCGGCGTGCTGGTGACGTTGTTGCCTTCAGTGAACGCGGTGGTGCCGCCGCTGGCCGTTGCAATGGGCGAGTCGTCGACTGCGGCAACGCTGACCGTCTTGGCCGCGGCATTGCTATCGGACGTGCCGTCATTGACGGTAAAGGTGATGGTGCGGTTGCTGGTGTTCGGCGTGTCCGAGCTATCGGTGTACGTGACCGAGCGCAGCGCCGCTTGCCACTGCGCCGTCGTGGCGCTTGCGCCGGACGAGGTCAGGGTCAGCACTCCGGTCGCGCTGTTGTAGCTCGCCGAGATATTGCCCATGGTGGCGGGGTTGCTGGTAAAGGCCAGCACGTCTTCGCCGCTGTGGAAATTGCCGGTAATCGCCACCTTGCCGCTGGCGAACGTGGTGTTGTCCGCATCGCTGAACGTGACGCCGCCATCGACCACCACCGGTGTGCTGGCAACGTTGTTGCCTTCGGTGAACGCGGTCGTGCCGCCGCTCGTGGTGGCAATGGGGGCGGCGTTCGGGATGTAGGTCTTGTCGAGGACACCGCCGGTGTCGTTGTAGATCTTGCCAACGGCCGTTGGGCTGATACCGGTAAGCCCTCCGCCGAGTGCCGGGCCACCCGCCCCGCTCGCGCCTGCGTTGCCGGTTATCGCCGCATAGGCCGAAGCCGTGATGTGCACGGTGCCCTGGTTCCATATGGCGCCCACGCCCAGGCCACCGGCGCCGCCGCTTGAGGCGCTCCCGCCCAAGCCACCCCCGCCGCCACCGCCGCCGCCTGCGCCCAGGTTGTTGCTGATGATCGAGTTGCCAACCACATTGAGGGTTGCGCCAGTCGCGTTGAAGATGCCGCCCGCCGCGCTGCCACCGGCGCCCCCGGTGGCATCCCAGCCGCTGCCGCCGCCGCCGCCGCCGATCGAGATGGAGCCGTTGGTGGCAGTCCCCCCGTTGCCGCCGTTCGAGTAGTTTGCGGCGCCGATGCCCCCCGCACCGCCAGTGGTAGCGCCGCCATGGCCTCCCATGTAGTTCGTGGTGTAACCGCCTCCATTGCCGCCAACGCCGGTATGGCCCGACGTACCGGCATAGACACCTGTTCCGAAGCCAGCCGCGCCCCCCGCTCCACCGCCAATGCCGGACATGCCGCCACCGCCGCCGCCGCCGCCGCCAACAGCGCCGCCGACATAGGGGGCGGCTACACCACCGCCACCGCCGCCGCCGGCAGCCGTATTGGCCGTGACGGTGACATCCGTCAGAGTCAGCGTCCCGGCGTTGTAGATGCCGCCACCTTGCGCGGCGGTTGCAGCCACCCCGCCGGCCCCGCCGTTGCCCGAAACCAGGCCATGCTCGATTACCAGCCCCTCCAACCCGACGGTCGAGCCAGAGCTGATTTCCAGCACGCGGCCGTTGTAGTGTCCATCGAGCGTGACGTCGGCGACGCCGTCGTGATTGATGTCGCCATCGATGGTGAGGTTCTTGTTGATCAGCAGCAGCGAATTGCCCGACGTGATGGTCGACAGGTTGATCGTCATGCTGGTGCTGAAGGTGATGGTGTCACCCGCCTGTGCCGAGGCGATCGCGCTGCGCAAAGTACCGGCACCGGCATCTGCGGTGCTCGTCACGGTGATCAGCGCCAGGTCGTGCGCATAGGCGGATTCCGCGCTGGCCGACAGCACCGAGGTGGCTTCGATCTGGCCGGTGGTGATTTCCAGGTTCCAGTCGCTGCCCGCGCCGGTGCGGTTGTCCGAGGCGGCAATATCGCGGCCGGTCAGCGCCGCCAGCGAGTCGACGAACGACAGGCCGGCCGCGCCTTGCGCGGTACTGCAGGCATAGATCAGGATGTCGCCACCACTCTGGATGCCGCTGCCGATCCTGGCCAGGCTGCTGGCGTAGTTGCCAACGTTGTCGCCGGACAGGTAGGTATTGCCAAGCCACAGGTCGCCAGCCTCGCCGTGCGCGATGATCTGGACGGACTTGGCGCCGGGGTGGGCCGACAGGTAATCGGCCATCTGGGCCAGGCCGTCCGCGTTGCGGTTCAGGTAGACGATTTCCGTGCCGGGCGCGACACCGGCCAGCAGGCTCGCGCTGTCCTCCACCCGGCTATCCACGAACAGCACGTTGTGCCCGGACGGCGCCGGAGCCGGCGAGGACGGGGCACCGGCTTCGGCCGGCGCGGGAGCATGGCCGGCGGCGTCCGCAGGCTGGGCAGTGGCTGGCGCTGCAGCCGGTGCTGCAGCCGGTGCCACATGGCTATCCGTGGGGTGGCTATCCGCTGCGTGGCTGTCCGCCGGCGCGCCGTGGCTATCCGCGGCCGGGTGGGCCGCCGCGGCCGCCGTGGCGACCGCGGCGCCGTCGAACATGATACGGGGCTCCAGCGCCATGATCAGCGACGAGGAGAGCGGGCTGGACCGCTTTGCGGGCCGGGCGGGGATTGCAACCGCGCCCTCTACCTTCTGCTTCCGGGTCCACCACATATCGCTCTCCTCGCGCATCCGCGCCGGGCACGGCTCAGGAGGCGCGCGGCGGGCTGCAATTTTCTGGTCGGTTTTCTGAAATCGGCCAGCAAGTGCCAGCCCTTGTTCGTCGAACTAAATGCGCCAATCGTGCTAGTTGCGCTAATCGCGCTTTGCGCGGATGACATTGGCCGCGCTTTTGCTGCCGTCCTCCCAGAACGACAGCGCAGCGTATTGCTCGAACAGGTCCGGCGGCAGGATGCTGCGCCGTGCTTGCTTTGCCACCTTGGATTTCACCTGGTGCAAGCCGGACACGCCCAGCGCCTGATCGAACTCCGGCGCGTCGTATTGCACGTTGTTGAAATCGTGCGCAAACCACGGCTCGCCGATAAAGTCGTAAACCAGGCGCATTACCTTGTCGGGCGCCTGGCTGAGCAAATCGTAGTCGACCAGCAGCAGGGAACCGGCGTTCTCGCCGTAGTAGGCTTCCTTGAGCGCGGCCCACGCAAAGCCAACCAGGCGATTGCGCTGCGCCAGGGTATCGACCCGGCTATAGACGGTGCTGCGTTCGGCGTCATCGGAAAACAGCTTGGTGTTTTCATACGGATTGGCGCGATACAGACGCTCAAGGCTGTCCATGACCCAGGCGACATTGCGCACGCAGGCAATCACCTTGGCATTGGGAAACAGATCCTGCAGCGCGGGCATGCGTGCGCACCAGTTGCGGTTGGTGTCGAACACCACACCTTTGCYGGCCTTGTCCGCGTAATAGCTTTCGAACAGGCCACGCAGCAGCCGGCGGCGCTGGTCCTGGGCGATCACGGGTCCGAATTCGCTGCCTGCGCTGCATTGCGCCAGCACGGCATTGAACAGCGTCCCCACCGGACTCGTCATCCCGGCGTGGAACCGGGGATTCTGCAGCAGTAGCGCGGACAGTAAGGTTGACCCTGACCGGGGTAAGCCTGAGATGAAGTGGAACTGGTTGGAAGACACCCGATTCACCGCTGTTTTTATGTTTTAAGCCGGTAGTCTATGCGATGGACATGGCGCTCGTACATATGACAGACGGGCAAGATTGGGGCCACCGCAGGGATTTTCGGCGGACTTGTATTACAGAATATTAGCGCGCGGCAAGGCGCTTTCCCGCAAATCGGGCACCCGCGCGGGTCTGCGAATTAATACCCCTCTAAAGAGGGGATCCGATGCCGAATCCATACCTGGGCTCAGGTATTCCCATGCAACCGCTGGAGTGTCGGCGGCAAACAACGCCCGGCAGCGCCGTGGCCGACAAATACTAAAAGAGGTTCTTCACCGAATTCCGGGGAAGGCCACCCGGATTTTCAGGAAGACGTGACCGGTTTGCGAACATGCAGCCTAGGGCCGGTCTGCCGGCCCGCGAATTGATTGGCGCGACGCTTGGCGATATCCGCGCGAATGAGCACCACAATCACTGGCAGCACTTGGTTGGCAAGGGAAGTTGGCCGAGCAAAGTGGCGCTACCGCCGCTTGCGTCCACGGCACTCAATCAGCTTCTCGTGTATCGCAGCCCGCGACGCCGGAGCGCCATTAGGAAATCCCCGGGCACATTCTTGTTCGAAGTGTTCGCCATCAAATTCGAATCCATCAGGTGGGCGCCTTCATGCGGAAGATTGTCCGCAGCGGACCGGACGCCAATATTGACCAGACCGGATTGATCGGTAATGGTCAGCGCCTAGCCTGGATGTTTGTTTCTAGCGATACTGGCGCAGGAAAGATTCGCATTGCTCCACGGGGGCAAGTTTCGCTGCCCAGCGATATATGTCGCTTACTATTGATTGAGACGCCGATATTTTTTTATTGTCCACAAGCCCCGCAACATTGGGGACGTTCGTCGAATATCTATCGAATAGTAGTGTCGTTTGGCTCCCGCCCAGTGACCGCAGGTAAATTGCTTCGCGAGGTTCGAACTTTATCCTGCTTTGAATTCTTGCCACTTCGGGATTGGCTTGACCAACCAACCGCGCCATTTCCGCCAGCATTTCTGCGTCATCGGTTTCATACCTGCATCCAATCTGCCTCAATTTCTCTTCGGTCAACCCTTGTTCTTGGATAAATAAAAGTGGCGCAAGATAAACCACGACCGATTTCGAAAGAAGCATTTTTGTTGCAAGCTCTTTTGCATCAAACGGTCTTTCCGGTTTGGATTCAGTGAGTCCGAGCGACGATTGGGAGAACGCCGGTTTCAGTAACCCCAATAATATTAATATAATTAATCTATAGATATTAGATTTCAATTTTCGATTCCTGCGGGGAAATACTCAAACGCCGTTTCATTCGTTGAGGGGCGTTGTTGCATAAATCGGACTTAAAAACACAGAGACTCCTGTGATCCGAAATTCAGACGATGTGGACGGACTTCGGGCGTGCAAGAGCCGCCATGCGGTTAAGCACGCCTACGCGGATCGCCACTTCTGTTGCTTGCGAGCCGATG
>NZ_JBFTOQ010000023.1:0-121910 GCF_056398045.1 Cupriavidus sp. 05L411
GGGGCGATTTCCTCGAATTCGCAGGTCTCGGCGATGTCGAGGATGTCGTAGCCGCGGTAGTGCAGGTCGTTGCCGGTACGGCCGACCGTGCACAGCGCGGTATTGCCGGCGGTCACGCCCGACAGGGCGACGGATTTCTTCGGCTTCGGGGCGGCTAGCGGTTGCGCTTCGGACATGGGGGAGTCTCCTTGGGGTTGCTGTGCTCGTGTGCTGTTCGGGTGCTGCTGATGTGCTTACTTGGCCTTGCCCTGGGCAAACAGGGCGTCCAGTTTTTGCTCATAGGCGTGATAGCCGATGCTTTCGTACAGCTCGGCGCGCGTCTGCATGGTATCGACCACGTTCTGCTGCGTGCCGTCGCGGCGGATTGCAGCGTACACGTTTTCGGCGGCCTTGTTCATGGCGCGGAAGGCCGACAGCGGGTAGAGGACCATCGACACGCCGGCACCGCCCAGTTCCTCGGTGGTGAACAGCGGCGTAGCGCCAAATTCGGTGATGTTCGCCAGCACCGGCACCTTCACGGCGTCAACGAACTTGCGGTACATGGCCAGGTCGGTCATGGCTTCCGGGAAGATGGCGTCGGCGCCGGCTTCCACGCAGGCCACGGCCCGCTCGATGGCCTTGTCCAGGCCTTCCACGGCCAGCGCGTCGGTGCGGGCCATGATGACGAAGTTCTCATCGGTACGGGCATCGACGGCCGCCTTGATGCGGTCGACCATTTCTCCCTGCGAGACGATTTCCTTGCCAGGGCGGTGGCCGCAGCGCTTGGCGCCGACCTGGTCTTCAATATGCATTGCGCCCGCGCCGAACTTGATCAGCGACTTGGTGGTGCGCGCCACGTTGAAGGCGGAGGCGCCAAAGCCGGTGTCCACGTCGACCAGCAGCGGCACATCGCACACGTCGGTGATGCGGCGCACGTCGGTCAGCACGTCGTCCAGGTTGGAGATGCCCAGGTCCGGCAGGCCGAGTGAGCCCGCGGCCACGCCGCCGCCAGACAGGTAGATGGCGCGGTAGCCCGCGCGCTTGGCCAGCAGSGCATGGTTGGCATTGATCGTGCCGACGACCTGCAGGGGATGCTCATCGGCCAGGGCCTGGCGGAAGCGGGCGCCGGCGGAGCGGGCGAGGTCGGAAGTGGAGAAGGTCATGATCATCGCTTTAGGAGTGGACGGCTGATAAGCGCAAGGGGTGTGCCAGCCTGTTTTTGGCCGCGCATCGGGCCTCACGCAGGGGCGCGGGCGTAGGGCAGCGCCCTTGCCAGGCCTGGGCTGGCGGCGATTCCCGAGGCTTCGCGGCCGGCCCCCGCGTGGCGTCGCTGATGCGTGATGAATTTCAAAACTGAAAGAACGGAATTTCAATATTGAAATGCAATCCGTAGGGGCGCACAATCTCAACATTAGCGCCATCCGGCGTATCTGCAGCGTTTTCCGTCTCCATGCAATCTGGCATCCTCCCGCCCATTCCCCCCACCGGCGCCGCCACGCCGGCCCGCCCGCGGATCTGGGCGATCGGCATCAGCCGCCTGTCCCGGGCCTTTGCCGACCTGATCCCGGCCTACGCCGCGCAGGCCGAGTTCCGCATCGTGGGCAAAGGCTACGCGGCGGCGGCGAGCGCCGTCGCCCGCGAAGCGCGCGAGGGCAGGCTCGATGCCGTGGTGGCGGGCGGCTCCAATGGCGCCTATCTGCGCCAGCACGTCGATGTGCCCGTGGTGCTGGTCAAGGTGACCGGCTTCGATGTCATGAGCGCGCTGGCGACGGCGCGGCGCATCTCGCCGAAGGTGGCGCTGGTGACACACGCCGCCACCTATCCGGAGGTGGACGAATTCGTGCGGTCTTTTTCGCTGTCCATCCCGGCCTACACGTACCTGACCGAGGACGATGCCGCCGCCCGCGTGAAGGCCCTCAAGCAAGAGGGCGTGAAGGTGGTGGTGGGGCCGGGCATGGTGACCGACCTGGCGGACAAGATCGGCCTGATCGGCGTGTTCCTGTACTCAGGCAATTCCGTGCGGGGTGCGCTGGAGGATGTGATCGAAGCGGCTCGCTTGCGCCGCATCGAGTCCGGCCGGCGCGACTACGTCAACACGATCCTGGCTCACCTGAACGAAGGCGTGGCCGCGGTCGACGCGGACGGGCGCATCCAGACTTACAACCCGGCCATGGAGCGTTTTCTCGGCACGGCGCCGGCCGCCGCGCTGGGCCGCAAGCTGCAAGCGCTGGCCCCCGCGCTCTCGCTCGATGGCGTGATGCAAAGCGGCAGCAAGGAGCTCGAAGCCATCCACAAGCTTGGCGACAAGATGGTGGTGGTCAACCGCATC
This sequence comes from Cupriavidus sp. 05L411, assembly GCF_056398045.1. Lineage (NCBI taxonomy): Bacteria > Pseudomonadati > Pseudomonadota > Betaproteobacteria > Burkholderiales > Burkholderiaceae > Cupriavidus > Cupriavidus sp. 05L411. The sequence continues at coordinate 2,309 of NZ_JBFTOQ010000023.1, forward strand.
CCCATCGTCACCGAGAGCGGCGCCACCGGCGCGGTGCTGACGCTGCAGGATGCCAATGCCATCCATCGGGTCGACCGCAACCTGCGCTCGCGCAGCCGCGCGCGGCCGGCTGGCGTGCGCTACAGCCTGGACGACCTCGCTGGCGCATCCCCGGCCATGCATCACCTGCGCGAACTGGCGCGGCGCTATGCGGCGGTGGATTCCACCGTGCTGGTGGGCGGTGAAAGCGGCACCGGCAAGGAGGTGCTGGCCCAGGGCATGCACGACGCCAGCCCGCGCCGCGTATTCCCGTTCGTGGCGGTCAATTGCGCGGCGTTCCCCGAGACCCTGCTGGAAAGCGAGCTGTTCGGCTACGAAGAGGGCGCCTTTACCGGCGCACGCCGCGGCGGCAAGGCGGGCTTGTTCGAGTCCGCCCACAATGGCACGCTGTTCCTGGACGAGGTGGGCGATATGCCGCCCGCGCTGCAGACCCGTTTGCTGCGCGTGCTGCAGGAAAAACAGGTACTGCCGATCGGCGGCCTGGATGCCGTGCCGGTCAACGTGCGGGTGATCGCCGCCACGCACCGCAACCTGGGCGAACTGGTCCGGCAGGGCAGCTTCCGCCAGGATCTCTACTACCGCCTCAATATCCTGCGCATCGAGATGCCGCCGCTGCGCGAGCGCGCCGGCGACCTGCCCGAGCTGGCGGAACTGCTGTACCGCCGTGCCCAGGAGCGCCTGGGGCAGCCGGCGCCGCAGCCGCTGCCGCAAGCGGTGCGGGCGAGACTGGCGGGCTATGCCTGGCCGGGCAATATCCGCGAGCTGGAAAACGTGACCGAACGCATTGCCGTGCTGGTGGCGGGGCGCAAGCTGGCACCCCGGGATTTGCTTAATGAATTGCAGGCGGCGGCGCCGGAGTTGTTTGGCCCGGAGCCGCAAGGTGATCCTGCGCCGCTGGCTGGCGGCTTGCGCAGCGCGGCGGCTAAGGGTAGTGCGGGAGGTACGGGAGGTGACGATTCGACTGAGGCCGGCTCGCTCGCAGGCGTGGCGCGCGCCAGTCAGGCCGAGCATATCCGGCGCGTGCTGGCGGAATGCGGGGGCAACCGTGCCGCCGCGTGCCATCAGTTAGGCATCAGCGCCACGACCCTGTGGCGGCGCCTGAAAGAGGCGCCGTAGCCGTGTCACGGCTGCGCCGCGTGCCGTGACACGACGGGCTGCGGCGTCAGCCCCTTGGCCGCCAGCCAGTCCGCATTGAACAGGCGCCCGGCATACAGGTCGCCGCGGTCGCACAGCAGGGTAACGATGGTGTGGCCCGGCCCCATCTCGCGGGCCAGCCAGGCCGCCGCCGCCACGTTGATGCCGGACGAACCACCCACCCATAAGCCTTCCTCGCGCAGCAGCCGGTAAACCATGTCGACGCAAGCCTGGTCGTCGATCCGGACCGCATCGTCGATCGGGGTGTCCGCCAGGTTGGCCGTGACGCGGCTGGAGCCGATCCCCTCGGTGATGGAGTTGCCCTTGGCCTTGACCTCGCGGTGCTTGACGAAGTCATACAGCCCGCTGCCGTGCGGATCGGCCAGCACGATGCGCACGGGCGGGTTGCGCTCCTTCTCCTTCAGGAAACGCGCGACGCCGGCCAGCGTGCCGCCAGTGCCGGTGGCACAGACAAAGGCATCAACCTTGCCGGCGGTGTCGTGCCAGATTTCCGGACCAGTGGTTTCGTAGTGCGCCTGGCGGTTGGCCAGGTTGTCGAACTGGTTCGCCCAGATGGCGTTTTCCGTCTCCTGGGCCAGGCGTCCGGCCACCCTCTGGTAGTTGTTGGGGTCGGCGTAGGGCGCTGCGGGCACCGGGTGCACCTCGGCGCCGAGCAGCCGCAGGCGGTCCATTTTTTCCGGGGACTGGGTGTCGGGGATCACCACGATGCAGCGGTAGCCGCGCGCGGCGCAGAGATGCGCCAGGCCGATGCCGGTATTGCCGGCGGTGCCTTCCACCACGGTTCCGCCGGGCTTGAGCGCGCCGCGCCGCTCGGCGTCGCGGATGATGTAGAGCGCCGCCCGGTCCTTGACCGAGCCGCCCGGATTCAGGAACTCAGCCTTGCCGAGGATTTCGCAGCCGGTCTCCTCGCTCAAGCCTGCCAGCCGGATCAGCGGTGTATGGCCGATGGTGCCGACGAATCCATCCTTGACGTCCATGATGCACTCCGGGTGTTGCGCTCCGGATGTGTTGGAGCGTCACTCAAAGTGATAGATCGGCGTTGGGGGAATGACAAGGCGTGCCGGGAAACCCGCATCGCGGACGGGTTCGGCTTCAGCTGGAAAAGCGGGCTTTACGTTACTTTGGGATAGCGGCACCAGGGTGGCCGTCAGGCAGCGTTCAGCCACCGGAAATTGATGTCGCCCTCAAGAAATTCCTGTCGGGTGGCGTGAAAGTCACGCACATATTCGCTGTTGAGGTGCGATTCCAGCGCATGCCTGGAATTCCACTCCATATAGAGCACAAACACCTCGGCATCCTCGGCGTCTTCTCCCACGTGGTAGCGCAGGCAGCCGGGTTCCATGGCGCCGCGCAGGCGCAGTGCGGCCAGCTTGGCAACCAGGACCTCACGGCGGTGAGCCTTGGCGCGCGCAATTCCGACAAGCGTGTACGTTGTGGACATGGTGTGAACGGCAAGCGTGTGGCGCGCCATTGTAGCCGTGCGGCGGGGCCCTGGGCTGAATGTCCGAGGGCATTGGCCGGATAATTTAGACGGGTTGACAAGTCCCCGCCTGGGCGATAGCGGTGCGGCCAGCGGCCCCGGCAGGGGCCGGCTGGCAATCCATCGCGCCGGCTAGTCCTGCCGTGCCTGCCGTGTGATGACCTGCCCGTTGCGCGCGCCTCTGTGCGCGCCGTGCTGCCAGGTAATGGCGCCGTTGACGATCACGGTGTCGATGCCTTCGGCCGGGCGGGTGGGGGTTTCGTAGCTGGCGGCATCGCGCACGTTCTCGGCATTGAAGACGACGATATCGGCATGGTGGCCCACCTCCAGCGTGCCGCGCTGATGCAGGCCGAAGTTGCGCGCCGTCAGCCCGGTCATCTTCCAGACCGCCGTTTCGAGCGGGAACAGCCCGATCTCGCGGCAATAGTGGCCGAGTACGCGTGGGAAGGTGCCCCACAGGCGCGGATGCGGGCTTTCGCCAACGGGAATGCCGTCGGAGCCGATCATGGTGTCGTCGAAGGCGAGGATGCGCTGGACGTCGTTTTCGTCCATCAGGAAGTAGACCGCGCTGCCGGGTTGCAGGCGGCGCGCCGCCTCGTCCTTGGCCACGCCCCATTCCCTGGCGATGTCGTCGAGATCGCGGCCCGCGCATTCGGGGTGCGGCTGGCTGGCGGAGATCAGCACCCGGCCTTCGAGCATGCCGCGGTCGGTGCGGATCATGGTGGAGCCGGCCGTGTACGGGTAGCAGTCGAGCGAGACGCACTGGTGCTTCATGGTTTCACGGATGAATGGCAGCGTGACCTGGCTCCTGCCGAAGTTCGCCGTGTTCTGCACCTTGTGGTGCGACACCACCACCGGCACGTCGAGCTCGCGGCCAATGCGGAAGGTCTCTTCCAGCGACTGCATGACATGGTCGGACTCGTCGCGCATATGCGTCACGTACAGCGCCTTGCGCGCGCTGAGTGGCCGGCAGACCTCGATGATTTCCTCGGTCGTTGCCTTGGCGGCGGGCGGGTAGAAGGTGCCGGTCGACAGGCCGATTGCGCCGGCCTGCATGGCTTCCTCGACCAGTGCCCGCATGGCGGCAATCTCTTCGGCGCTGGCGGGCCGGTCGAGCGCCGGCATGGTGACCGCGCGCAAGGTCGAATGCCCGACCATCGCCGCCACGTTGACGGAGCTTGGCGTGGCGCGCAGCGCATCGAGGTAAGCCGCGAAGGTGGTGAAGCGGCCCTCGGCCGGCGAGTCGATCAGGCTCAGCGGCATGGGCAGGTCCATGTCCGCGCGCAACGGGGCGGCGCTGATGCCGCAGTTGCCGGCGATCACGGTGGTGACGCCCTGCGAGACCTTGAAGGGCATGGTGGCCTGCGACAGCACGGCCTGGTCGTCATGCGTGTGCGCATCGATGAAGCCGGGGGAGACGATCTGGCCCGCCGCGTCCAGCGTGCGGTCGGCCGTGTGCCCGGTCAGGTTGCCGATCGCCGCGATGCGGCCGCCGCGCACGCCGATATCGGCGGCAAAGCGGGGGGCCTTGCTGCCGTCGATCACGGTGCCGCCAGAGATCAGCAGGTCGTAGTGCGTGGAATCAGGGTTGGACATCGGGTTCCTTTTTTTGGTTTGCAGCGAGTCGGTCAGCGGGTCAGCGGGTCAGCGGAAGTGGCAGGCTACCTGATGCCCACCGCCGGCGGAGGGCCGTTCGGTGAGGGCGGGTGACTGTTCCTTGCATACGGCTTGCGCCAGCGGGCAGCGCGTGTGAAAGCGGCAGCCCGACGGCGGGCTGGCCGGGCTCGGCGGGTCGCCTTGCAGCAGCAGGCGCCGGGCCGGCGTGCGCGGATTGGGCACTGGCACCGCGGACAGCAGGATCTCCGTGTACGGGTGGCGCGGCGCGCTGAACAAGGTGTCGCGGTCGGCTAGCTCCACGATCTGGCCGAGGTACATCACAGCGACCCGGTGGCTGATATGGCGCACCACGGCAAGATCGTGCGCGACGAACAGGTAGGCGATGCCGAGTTCGGCCTGCAGGTCCATCAGCAGGTTGACCACCTGCGCCTGCACCGAGACGTCGAGCGCCGACACCGGCTCGTCGCAAACGATCAGCTTGGGGTTGAGCGCGAGCGCGCGCGCGATGCCCAGCCGCTGCCGCTGGCCGCCCGAGAATTCGTGCGGGAATTTCTTGGCCGCCTCCGGGCGCAGCCCGACCTTGCTGAACAGCCACTGCACGCGTTCGCTGCGCTCGGCACGCGAATGCATGCCGAAGTTGCGCAGCGGCTCGCTGACGATCTCGCCAGCCGTCAGGCGCGGGCTTAGCGAAGCGTAGGGGTCCTGGAAGATGATCTGCAGATCCCGCCGGCGCAGGCGCATGGCGTTTGCCGACAGGCCCAGCAGCTCCTCGCCATCGAGCTGCACCGAGCCGGAGGTGGGCTCGACCAGACGCAGCACCGACTTGGCGGTGGTGGTCTTGCCGCAGCCGGATTCGCCGACCAGCGAGAGCGTCTCGCCCCGCTCGACGGTGAAAGACACGCCGTCCACCGCCTGGATGGGCGGCTTGCGCGGTGCCAGCCAGCGCTGCGGCGCGATGTAGTGCTTCTTGAGCCGGTCGACCTTGAGCAGGGGTAAATGCGGGGCAGTGGGGGTGCTCATGCGATGGCTTCCTGGGCTGGCTGGTTGCATTCGATGCGGCCTTCCTCGATCGCGAAGCAGGCGACAGCATGGTCTGCGCCGTGGCGCGTGAGTTGCGGGATTTCGCGCGCGCAGCGCGTGTCGGCATGCGGGCAGCGTGCCGCGAACGCGCAGCCGCGGCGCGCTTCCTGCGGCGATGGCACCAGCCCGGGGATTTCGGCCAGGCGCTGGCTGCTGGTGTTCATCGAGGGCATCGAGGCCATCAGCGCGCGGGTGTAGGGGTGCAGCGGGCGGTCGAACAGGTCGATGACGCTGGCGTCCTCGACCTTGCGCCCGGCGTACATCACGATTACGCGGTCGCAGCATTCCGCCACCACGCCGAGGTCGTGCGTGATCATCACCACACCCATGCCCAGCTCTTTCTGCAGGCGGCGGATCAGGTCCAGGATCTGGGCCTGGATGGTGACGTCGAGCGCGGTGGTGGGCTCGTCGGCGATCAGCACTTCGGGGTTGCAGGCCAGCGCCAGCGCGATCATCACGCGCTGGCGCATGCCGCCGGAGAGCTGGTGCGGGTAYTCGTTGACGCGGCGCTCGGGCTCGGGGATCTGCACCAGCCGCAGCATTTCCACCGCGCGCTTCAGCGCATCGGCACGGCTTGCGCCTTGGTGCAGCTGCACCGTCTCGGTAATCTGCCGGCCGATCGTGAGCACCGGGTTCAGCGAGGTCATCGGCTCCTGGAAGATCATCGAGACACGGTTGCCGCGGATGCGGCGCATCTCGCGCTCGCTGAGTTGCAGCAGGTCGGTGCCGCGCAGCCGCACGGCGCCGCGGATGCGCGCCGGCGGCGTGGGCAGCAGCCGCATGATCGACAGCGCGGTCACGCTTTTGCCGCAGCCGGACTCGCCGACCACGCCAAGCGTCTGGCCGGCGCGCACGGTGTACGAGACGCCGTTGACCGAGCGGGCCGGGCCGGTGAGCGTGTCGAAATGGGTGTGCAGGTCGTCCACTTCGAGCAGCGGCTCCCCGGTGGCCAGGGCAACGCGGGACATTGTTGTCGTCATTGGTGAGTCCCCCTTCAGAGTTGCCGCGCCAGGCGCGGATCGAGCGCGTCTCGCAAGCCGTCGCCCAGCAGGTTGATCGCCAGCACCGTCGCGGCCAGCAGGATGCCGGGGTAAAGGATGATATGGAACGCCACCGCCACGAAGTTGCGGCCCTCAGCCATCATGTTTCCCCAGCTCGGTGTCTGCCCGGGCACGCCGACGCCGAGGAAGGACAGGGCCGCTTCCGTCAGCACGGCGGCGGCGGCCACGAAGGTGGCCTGCACGATCAGCGGCGCCACCATGTTGGGCACCACATGGCGCGCCAGGATCACCGGCAGGCGGGTGCCCACCGCATGTGCGGCCTCGACGTAGAGCTGCTCGCGCAGCGTGAGCGCCAGCGAGCGCACCAGCCGCACCACGCGCGGGACCTCGGGGATGGTGATGGCGACGATCACGGCCGTGAGGCTGGCTTGCGTGACGGCCATCAGCGCGATCGCCAGCAAGATGCCGGGGATGGCCATCAAGCCGTCCATCACGCGCATCACGAAGGAATCGGCCCAGCGCACGAAGCCCGCAGCGAGGCCGAGCAGCACGCCAAAGACGGTCGCAAGCAGGCCGACCGAAAGGCCGACGACCATCGAGACGCGCCCGCCCCAGACCGCGCGGCTGAACACATCGCGGCCCAGCGCGTCGGTGCCGAACCAGTGCTCGGCCGAAGGCGGCTGCATGCGCGCCAGCGGATCGATATCCTGGGGATCGAAGGTGGCGATCCAGGGCGCGCCGATGGAGAGCGCGGCAATCGCGGCCAGCAACAGCGCGCCGACGATCAGCGTGGGGTGCTTGCGCGCCCAGTGCCAGCGCGGCAGCACGAACGGAGTGTCCTGAGGCACCGCCGCGCTGGGGGCGGCGCCATCGGTCACGGGCAGGGAGGTGGACATGGTGGCAGGTCTCGCGGCAAGGATGGGGTTGGTACCGGATGTCAGTACTTGATGCGCGGATCGAACAGGCGGTAGCTCAGGTCGATCATCAGGTTGATCAGCACGTAGACGCCGGCCGAGATCAACAGCACGCTCTGGATCACCGGGTAATCGTGGCGCTGCACCGAGTCGACCACCAGGCGGCCGACGCCGGGAATCGCGAACACCGTCTCGGTGACGACTACGCCGCCGATCAGCAGTGCGATGCCCATGCCGATGGTGGTGGCGATCGGAATTGCCGCGTTGCGCAGCGCATGGCCCAGCACCGGCAGCACGCCCAGGCCTTTGGCGCGCGCAGTGCGGATGTAGTCCTCGTGCAGCACCTCAAGCACGGTGGCGCGCGTCATGCGCGTCACCAGCGCGATATAGACCAGCGCCAGGTTGACGCAGGGCAGGACCAGGCTGCGCAGCCATTCGCCGATGCCGTCGGCCAAGCGCGCATAACCCTGCACCGGAAACCACGGTAGCTGGATGGCGAAGGCATAGACCAGCAGGTAGCCCACCAGGAACACCGGCAGCGAAAACGCCAGCACCGCGAACAGCATCACCAGCCGGTCGATCCAGCTGCCGGCGCGGTAGGCCGCAAGCGTGCCCAGCGGCACCGCGACCAGCAAGGTCAGCAGCATGGTCAGCGCGGCAATGGAGGCTGTGGGTTCCAGCCGCTGCGCCAGCAACCGGGCCACCGGCACCTGGGTGAAGATCGAGGTGCCGAGATCGCCGGTGGCGAGCCGGCCGAGCCACAGCACGAACTGCCGCCACAGCGGCAGGTCCAGGCCCAGCGCGCCACGCAGTCTGGCGATGTCGTCGACCGTGGCAAGGTCGCCCGCGATCAGTGCGGCCGGGTCGCCCGGCGACAAGTGGATCAGCAGGAATACCACGATGGCGACCACCGCCATCACGGGTAGCGTCGCTGCCAGGCGTCGGAGCAGGTAGCCCATCGTCGTGTCTCCTCGGTGGGTCGTTCTTCGTTTTTCGTTCGTCGTTCGTCGTTTTTACTTGTCGAGCATCCAGACCGTGGGCATGCCAGCCCACAGCTTGTCGACGCCCTTGAGGCTGGCGCGCGCCGCGAAGGCCGCCGAGTACTGGCCGGCATTCACATAGGGCACGGCCTCATAGGCGCGCTTCTGGAAGGCATCGAGCAATTCCTTGCGCTTGGCCGGGACGGTCTCGCGGATCCAGGCGGTGCGTAGCGCATCGAGCGGCTTGTCGCAGGGCCAGCCCGGCAGGCTGTTGCCGCAGGCGGCGCTGAGGTAAGCGTTGGTGATCGGCGAATTCGAATCGAACTCGCCCGCCACTGTCACGTACACGCTCCAGCCGCCGGCCTYGGGCGCATCGCGCTTGGCGCGGCGCGCACCGATGGATGCCCAGTCCATGTTCTGCATGTCCACGTTCATGCCCATGCTGCGCATGGTCTGCGCTGCCATCAGGGCCTCGGCGTTGAGCTGGGGCACGTCGGTGGGCACCAGCACCACCACCTTCTCGCCCTTGTATCCGGCCGTGCCGAGCAACTGCTTGGCGCGCGCCAGGTCGGCCTTGCGGTACGGCTCGGCGCCGGCCGTCGTATCGTTGGGGCTGCCGCAGATGAAATAGGTGGCGCAGTAGTTCATGCGCATATCCAGTGGATAGCCCATGGCCGCGGTGAAGCGTTCCTGGCTCACCGCCTGCAGGAAGGCCTGGCGGACCTTCGGGTTATTGAAAGGCGGATGGAGCTGGTTCATCACCAGTACACCCTGATAGGCGCCGCCCGAGCCGATCTTGACGCTGGTGTCGGCACGCAGCGGGGCGATGTAGTCCGGCGGCACCTGCTCCACCAGGTCGACTTCGCCACGCTTGAGCGCCGCGATGGCGCTGTTGGCATCCGGCAGGTAGAGCCATTCCACGCGGTCGAACTGGCTCTTCTTGCTGCCGGCGAGACCGCTCGCCGGTTCGCTGCGCGCGACGTAGTTCGGGTTGCGCACGAAGACCGCCTTGTTGCCCGGTACCCATTCGTCGCGCTTGAAGACGAAGGGGCCGGAGCCCATCACCTCGGGCAGCGGCGCGGTGGCGGGCATCCTGGCCAGGCGCTCCGGCAGGATCACCGGCGGAAAGCCCGATGGCTTGGCCAGCGCATCGAGCACCATGCCAAAGGGTTCCTTGAGCGTGAGCGTGAAACTGCGGGCGTCGAGCGCCTTCCATTCGGCGCCAGCGTCACCCATGGCGCGGCCCAGGCTGTCGCGCGCGCCCCAGCGCTGCAGCGATGCGACGGCGTCGGCCGCGGTGACCGCGCTGCCATCCGAGAACTTGAGGCCGGGGCGCAGGGTGAAGCTCCACTGCTTGCCGTCCTTGGCACTGCTGTACTTTTCCACCATCTGCGGTTGTGGCTTGCCGCTCGCGTCCTGCGCGAACAGCGTGTCGTAGACCATGTAGCCGAAGTTGCGCGTGATGTAGGCGGTGGTGAAAGTCGGGTCGAGGATCTTCAGGTCGGCATGGGCCACGACCTTGAGCGTCTTGGTCTGCGCCAGCACGGGAAGGCTGACGCTGGCCAGGGCGAGCACGCTCGCCGCGAGAGCGGTGCGCAGGGTGGGATTCAGTTTCATGGACGGGTCTCCTTTTTTGTTGTCTTTGTTATGGTTGTAGCCGTTGCGAACCGGCGCGCGGCGCTCAGGCCGCCGCTGCGTCGAGCGGCCACTTGGGCCGGGGCACCTTGCGGTAGGGCAGCGTCGTGAGGTCGAGCGTCACGGCGCCGGGGGCGCCTGCGTAGATCACGTGCCTGGCCACCGTCGAGAACGAGGCGTAGAAATGTTGCGAGGACTTCACGACGATGATCTTCTTGCGCGCGAGGTCGCAGCCCAGTTGCGTGAACAGATCCGTGCCCATCGCCTGGTTGCGCAGGGTGATCAGCACGATGTCGATGCCGTTGGCTTCCACCAGCGCGCAATCGCCCATCTGCACCGGCGTGTTCGACAGGCCGGTCATCACCATGTTGGGCAGCAAGGCCTTGATCGTGCAGTCCAGGTCCAGCGGATCACCCGAGAGCGGGCTGATCTTGCCGCCGATGCGCATCGCCAGGCGCGCGCCCACACCCGCGTCAAAGGCGATGCGCACCGCGATCGGGTCCCACAGCGGGCCGACGGCGGCGTTGGCGATGCCGCGCTCGATCATGCGGCGCAGGATAAAGGTGGAGTCGCTCGCCGCGCCGCCCCCGGGATTGTCGGCGCCGTCTGCCAGCACCACCGGGCCGCCGTCGAAGGCCAGGGCCTCGTCGAGCGAGGTGTCGATGTCCGGATAGCGCACCGTGAGCGCCTCGCGCATGCCGATCAGCTCGTCGGCCAGCTGGCGGGCCAGCGCATCGGCCTGGGCCTGGTTGCCATCGGTGTAGACCAGCACCTTGGTGCCCATGCCGGGCACGTCTCCCCACGAGAAGCCGTGGGCAATGGAGACCGACAGCACGCCGTCGCGGCCTTCCAGCGACTGGATGCGGTCCACGAAGCCGCGCGCCGGCTCGCGCGAGGTATGAACGGTAACGATCATCTCGCAGTCGACCACGGCAGCCACGGGGCGGACCTTGCCTTGCACCTTGGCCGCGCACAGGTCGACCAGTTCCAGGGCGCGCTCCAGCACGTCGGTGTGCGGGTATTCCTTGAAGGCGATCAGCACGTCGGCGAGCGCCACCATCTCCGGCGTCAGGTGGCTGTGCGGATCGAGTTCCGCGCCGATCACCACCTCCGGCCCGACGATGGCGCGCACGCGCTGCAGCAAGTCGCCTTCGCAGTCGTCGTAGCCATCGGCCACCATCGCGCCGTGCAGGCCTAGCAGCACCATGTCCACGGGCAGCGCGGCGCGCAGGTCCGCCAGCAGCTCCTCGCGCAGGGTTTCGTAGGCATGGCGCGTGGTCGTGCCGCTGGGCTGCGCGCCGGCTACCATGCCTTCGGACAACTGCCAGCCGCGCTCCTTGCCGCGCAGCCGGGCGGCCCACAGCGGGCCGGAGAAGAACGTCATCTGCTCGGGATGCTGGCCGGCCGGGAAGTAGCCGCGGTCCCTGAAGGACGCGAGGCCTGTCGGCATCGGCCCGAAGGTGTTGGTTTCGGTGGCGAGGGAGGCACTGAAGACACGCACGGTGGTGAACTCCTGGTCAATTTGGCGATTGGCGATTGGCGATTTTGGGGGGGGACGCGATTCAGGTCGAGCCAGCCAGGCGGCGCAGCCGCGCGGGCCCCAGCATCTCGGCGGTCAGGCCGAACGATGCGGGATGCGCGGGCACGGGCAAGCCGCGCGCAAGCGCGGCGCAGGTTTCGCCCATGGCGGCCGAAGTCTGGATGCCATAGCCGCCCTGGCCAGCGACCCAGAAGAAGCCGGGTACCGCGTCGTCAAAGCCGCCGACCAGGTCGCCGTCGGCGACGAAGGAGCGCAGTCCGGCCCAGGTGCGGGTGGGGCGGCGGATCGACAGCGAGGTGGCTTCCTCGATGCGGTGGATGGCGAGCGCGATATCCATTTCCTCGGGCTGGATGTCCTGCGGCTCGACCGGATCGGCATTGGCCGGCGAGCCCAGCAACATGCCGGCATCGGGCTTGAAGTACCAGTCCTCGTCGGCGCCGAAGACCATGGGCCAGTGGTCCGTGTCCATGTCCGCGGGCGGCGCGAAGATGAACGCGGAGCGGCGGCGAGGCTCGATTCCCAGCGGCTGCACGCCGGCCAGCCGCGCAATGGCGTCGACCCAGGCGCCGGCTGCGTTGAGCAGCACGGGCGCTTCATATACCGCCCCGCCCGCCTCCACGCGCCAGTGGTCCCGCACGCGCGCAATGGCGCTGGCTTCGGCATCGCACACCAGCTTGCCGCCGGCCTGGCGCATGCCGCGCAGATAGCCTTGGTGGATGGCATGCACATCCATGTCCGAGGCGTTGGGCTCATACACGGCGCCCAACACCTGTTCTGGCCGCAGCGCCGGCACGCGCTCGCGTGCTTGCTCGGCGCTCAGGCGGCGCGCATCGGGGTCCATGGCGCGCAGCACGTCCCAGTGCGCTTCGAGCAGCGGCAATTGTCCGGGGCCGGCGATCATGAGCGCGCCGCGCGGCGTGAGCAGCGGATGCGAGGCAAAGCCCGGCGGCGGGTCCTGCAGGAAAGCGCGGCTTGCCATGGTCAGCGCGCGTACCTGCTGGGTGCCATAGCTCTCCATGAAGAGTGCCGCCGAGCGGCCGGTCGAGTGGTAGCCAGGCTGGGCCTCGCGCTCGAGCACGATGACGCGGCCATGCGGCGCGAGCCAGTGCGCGACGGACGCGCCGGCAATGCCACCCCCGATGACGAGGTAGTCGGCTGAGATCGGCGAAGCAGCGTGAGTTGTGCGCATGATGGTGGTGGGGCTGAGCGCGCTCGTGGGGCGCTGGTGCTTTGGAATGCGAGTGAGTGTATTCAAGAATTTGCGAATATGCAAATTGCGGATACGCAAATTTTGCACTAAAGTGAGCGGCATGGGATGTACCCGGCTGCGCCGTCTGATAGCATCCGCTCCAACGGAAAAAAGGACGCAGGCTTGAAAACACACATCGCCCCGGGGCGCGGCAGCGACGATAGCGAAGAGTCGCGCACGCTCGACCGCGAGACCTTTGGCAAGCGTCTGCGCAGTGCGCGCAAGGCCTTTGGCTGGACGCTGGCACATCTGGCCGAGCTGTCGGGCGTGTCGATCACCACCATCTCGCGCGCGGAGCGCGGGCAGCTGGCATTGGGCTACGAGAATTTTGCCGCGCTGGGCAAGGCGCTGCGGATGGATATGGGCTCGATGTTCGCGGGCGCCGGCGCGAAGACTGCGCCATTCCAGGGACCCGTCGTGACGCGGGCCGGCGAGGGCGTGACCTATCGGGGCGTGTCGTTTTCCTATGAATTCCTCGGTACCGAGGCGGTGGGAAAGCAGATGATTCCGGTGGTCAGCACCGTGCACGCGCGCCGTATCGCGGGGCCCGAGGATTTCGCGCGCCATCCCGGGGAGGAGTTCGTGTACGTACTCTCCGGCGAGATCGAGGTGCATTTCGACGGCGGCGAACGGGTGCATCTGGCGCGCGGCGACTCGCTGTACTTCGATGCCCGCATGGGCCACGCCTACATCAGCCTCAGCCGCCAGCTCGCGCGGATCGTCGGCGTGATGACCAGCGAAAGCAGCTTCATGAAGTCCGCCCAGGCCGGGGAGGCGGAAGCCGCGCCGAAACCTGCCGCCAAGCGGCCGCAGGGTAAGGGTTGAAGCGTTGAAGTGCTATTTGCCTGCCCGGGCGGGGCCAAGGGAATGCCCGTCAGCCCTAAAGTATTTCGTCTCCTCGCCGTTAAGCGGCCACGCCTTATTCAATCTGTACGCGAGGAGCTGGCATGCTGAAACGGATCAAGACCCAACAGCTTCAAGTCGGAATGTTCGTGGCCAGGGTGGGGGGGCCATGGCTGGAGCATCCCTTCTGGCGCTCCCGGTTCCTGGTGAACAGCCAGGAGCAGATTGACCAGATGATCGCCTCCAAGGTCGAGGAGGTCTGGATCGATCTGCTCAAGGGCAAGGGTGTGCCGCCGCCCGTGCAACTGGCGGCGTCGGGGTCCTTGAGCGTGAAGCCCGTCGCGGACGAGCCGGCCGGCGCCGTGCCGCAGTCGGGGGTGCCGCTGGAGGTGGAGTTCGGGCTGGCCCGGGAGGTGATGAAGAACGGCAAGGCGGTGGTCGGGTCGATGTTCACGAACGCCCGCATGGGCCGGGCGCTGGAGGTGGAGGGCGCCCTGATGCTGGTCGACTCCGTATCGAATTCGCTGACCCGCCATTCGCAGGCCCTGATCGCGCTGGCGCGGCTCAAGGTGCGGGACGACTACACCTATCTGCATTCCTTCGCGGTTTGCGCGCTGATGATCGCGCTCGGCCGCACCCTTGGCCTGGATAGTGCCGCGGTGCAGCAGCTCGGGCTGGCGGGCCTGGTGCACGATATCGGCAAGATTTCCGTGCCCACGCACGTGCTGCACAAGCAGGGCGAGATGACCGCCGCCGAGGTCGCGATGGTGCAGCGTCATCCTTCGGTGGGTTACCGCGTCCTCAATGAGGCCAAGCTCTACAGCAATATTCCCCTCGATGTCTGCATGCACCACCACGAGCGCATCGACGGGCGCGGCTACCCGTTTGGCCTGCATGGCAACGAGATCAGCGTGCACGCCAAGATCGCCGCGGTGTGCAACGCCTATGACTCCCTGACCTCCAACCGGCCCGGGCACCAGGCGTGGACGCCAGCGCGGGCGCTGGAGTATATGGCGGTGCGGGTGGATACGCTGTTCGATCGTACCGTGTTCCAGGCCTTCACCCGGTCCATTGGCATCTATCCGCTGGGCACGGTGCTGCGCTTGCGTTCCGGACGGCTGGCGGTGGTCTTCGCGCAGAACGACAACGAGCCGCTGCGCCCGCAGGTCAAGGTGTTCTACTCGGTGAGCGAGGCCGCCCACCTCGGCCCCGAGACGCTCGATCTGCGCGAGACGGAGGACACCGTGGTCGGGTTCGAGGATCCGGCGCAATGGGGCTTTCGCGACGAGCAGTTGCTGGAGCTCTGCGCGGCTTGATTCCAGCCACGGTGCGGCAATGCCATGCCAGCGTCAGGCGGCCCAGGCCAGCTCCAGGATGCGCGCGGCATTGCTCCCGCCCGCGCTGATACCCATGACTGCGCCCCATTCGGGGTCGAAGCGGCTGGCAAGGAAGGCGTCGGCGGTGGCTGCGTCGGCATGCTGGAGCATCAGGCAGGCCTGGGCGGTCAGCACCAGCCGCGTGGTGGTGCGGCGTGCCTCGGCCTGCTGCTCTTCCTCAGGCAGGCGCAGCGCCGCGCGCAATGCCGCCACGCTGGCCTGGATGCGCGGCTCGTCCGCGCCGACCGCGCTCATGTGTTCCAGCACCCGCAGGTAGTCGTCCGGGTTGCGGCCGATGGCGCGTAGCACGTCCAGGCACATCACGTTGCCGGAGCCTTCCCAGATCGAGTTCACCGGGGCTTCGCGGAACAGCCGGCCCATGGGGCCATCTTCCACATAGCCGTTGCCGCCGAACACTTCCATGGCCTCGCCGGTCATCTCCACCGCGCGCTTGCAGATCCAGAATTTGGAAGCGGGCGTGAGGATGCGGCGCCATGCCAGGCGGGCGGGGTCGTCGGTGGCTTCGAAGGCGGTGGCCAGGTCCATCGCCAGCAGCATCGCTGCCTCCGCCTCCAGCGCCATGTCGGCCAGCAGCCTGACCATCAGCGGCTGGCGGATCAGCGGCTTGCCGAAGGCGCTGCGGTGGCGCGCGTAGTGCAGGGCCTGCACCAGTGCCTGGCGCAGGAAACCGGCACTGGATAGCGAACAGTTAAGCCGGCTATACGTGGCCATCTCCAGGATGGTGGGAATGCCGCGGCCTTCCTCGCCGACCATGATGCCCCAGGCATCGCGGAACTCGACTTCGCTGCTGGAGTTGGAGCGGTTGCCTACCTTGTCCTTCAGGCGCTGGATCTCGATGGGGTTCTTGCTGCCGTCGGGGCGCCAGCGCGGCACGAAGAAGCAGGAGGAGCCGGCCTCGGTGTTCGCCAGCACCAGGTGGGCATCCGACATCGGCGCGGAGAAGAACCACTTGTGGCCGGTGATCAGGTACTCGGCTCCACGCCCCTCGCCGCGGCTGGGTATGGCGCGCGTGGTGTTGGCGCGCACGTCGGAGCCGCCTTGTTTCTCGGTCATGCCCATGCCCACGTTGATCGCGTGTTTGTGCTCGATGGGAAGGTCGCGCGGGTCGTAGGCCTGCGTCAGCAGCTTGTCGCCGAACTGCGCGAACAATCCCGGCTCCTTGCGCAGCACGGGGATGCAGGCCTGGGTCATATTGGTGGGGCACAGCGAGCCGGACTCGATCTGGCTATGCATATAGAGCGAGGCCGCGTAGGACGCCCAGGCCGAGGGGCGCGTATCGGCGAAGGGCAGGTTGGCCAGCCCGCTGCGGCGCGCAATGGTCATGAGCGCCTGCCACCCCGGGTGAAAACGCACCTGGTCGATGCGCTCGCCGATGCGCGAGTGTGTGTGCAACTCGGGATGATGGCGGTTGGCATCTTCGGCATGCCGGATCGTTTGCTCGGCACCGAGCACCGCGCCCTGGCGTTCGAGTTCCCCCTCGTTCCATCCCGCGCCGGCGCGTGCAACCGCGCGGCGGATGCCGGGGTCGCTGGTGTAGAGGTTGTAGTCCTTGAGCTCCGGGACCTGGTTGGTGATGACGTGGGTGGCGTGGGTGGCGTGGGTGGCGTGCGTGGCGTTCATGGCGGGCTGTCTCCTTGGGCCGGGCGGCCGGGCTTGCCGCCACCCGTTAGATTCGAAAGGTCATTCTAGATAGAATGGCCAGCCWGCATGTTCGGCTTTCGGAGCATCATGAACCCRCAGCRMAAAGRCCCGGCRAAGCCSCGCCGCAGGCCGGTGCAGTCGCGCTCATGGCAGACCTCCCTGGCCATCCAGGAGGCCTTTGTTCGGCTTTTGGCCGGGCAGGACTATGGGCACGTGACGATCCGCGCCATCGTGGACCTGGCCGGCGTGGGGCTGGGGACGTTCTACGAGTACTTCGGCAGCAAGGAGGAGCTGGCACAGGTATGCCTGCACCTGCGCGCCAAGCGGATCGTGCTGGCGATGGACGCCGGACTGGCGCAGTGCCGGGGCGAATCGATGGCGGCCATCGTGGATGCGCTGATCGCCGTCAACGTAGAGCACCACCGGGAGACGCCGGAGCGCTGGGGGCCGATCTACCTGCTGGAGCGGCATTACTCGGGGCGCGCGGCCTACCAGAAGATGTACGCACGGTTTGTGAACGGGTGGAGCCGGGCGCTGCTATGCGCGGCCGACGCGCCGCAGGCCGCGGTGGTCGAGGAGGCCTCGGTGACGCTGCAGGCCATCGTCTATGGCCTGATCTCGCATGCTTGCATCGATGAAGGGGAGGGGATCGATTTCTCGCGGCTGATGCGACAACTGCGGGGCGCAGCGCATGGATACCTGCGAACGCTTGGCGGGCAGGAGGGCTGAAGGGGGCAAACCAGCGGTATCCCGCTCGCGCAAATGAAAACCGGCGCCATCGGCGCCGGTTTTCCCGTCACGGCAAGCCCGAGTCCACTTACTGGATCTTGGCCTTGTCCTTGAGCGACTTCATCATGGCCTGGAACTGCTCGCGCTGCCAGTTCTGGTCGCCCATCAGCATCTGCACCAGCTGCGGCTTGACTTCCTCGAACGTCGGGATCTTGGCGTCGCGGGTGTCGTCGAGCTGGATGATGTGCCAGCCGAACTGAGTCTTGACCGGGGTTTCGGTCATCTGGCCCTTCTTCAGCGCGGTCATGGCGGCCGAGAACTCCGGCACGTAGCTGCTGCTGTTGGCCCAGTCGAGGTCGCCGCCGTTGGCTGCGGAGCCCGGGTCCTTGGACGAGGCCTTGGCCATGTCTTCGAACTTGGCGCCGGCCTTGATCTTGGCGATGATGGCGCGCGCGTCGGCTTCCTTCTCGACCAGGATGTGGCGGGCGTGGTATTCCTTGCCGCTGCCGAACTGGGACTTGATCTTGTCATACTGCTTGCGCAGTTCGTCGTCGCTGGCGCCGTGGGTCTTGACGTAGTCCTCGAACACGGCACCGGCCAGCACGTTCAGCTTGGCTTGTTCCAGTTGTTCCTGCAGGTCGTCGCGCTGGGTCAGGCCGCGCTTGTTGGCTTCCTGCAGCAGCAGCTCACGGTCGATCAGCATGGTGCGGGCACGGTCGCGCAGTTCTGC
Source organism: Cupriavidus sp. 05L411 (assembly GCF_056398045.1). Taxonomy (NCBI): domain Bacteria; kingdom Pseudomonadati; phylum Pseudomonadota; class Betaproteobacteria; order Burkholderiales; family Burkholderiaceae; genus Cupriavidus; species Cupriavidus sp. 05L411. Next base: position 20,339 of record NZ_JBFTOQ010000023.1, read on the forward strand.
GCTGGGAGGCTGTCCGGTGCCGGCTACGAGCTTGTCCAGCTTGGCCGAGGGGATCGCCTTGCCATTCACGACGGCGGCGTTCTGGGCGAGGGCGGGCAAGCTGCCAGCGGCAAGCACAGCCGCCAGGCTGAACGAGAGGACTGTGGTCTTCATGGAATCAGATCTGAGAGTTGCTCGAGGAATCGCGGGAGGTTTCGCGGGATTCAAGTTCTTGGTCAGTCAGCGCGGTCACCGCCAGCGCGTGGATTTGCGCGGGGAATAGATCGCGCAGCGCATCATACACCATGCGATGGCGCGCCACCCGGGTGCTGCCGGCAAATTGCGCGCTGACGATAGTGACGTGGTAATGCCCGCCGCCGGAGGCGGCGCCGGCGTGGCCGGCGTGCAGCGCGCTGTCGTCGCGGACTTCGATGCGGGAGGGCGAAAGGGCTGCGCGCAGCAGGGCTTCGATTTGTGCGGGTTCTGCGGCCATCGGTGAATGCGTATCCTGGTGGGGCCCGGCCGGCGCCGGGAGATCAATCGAGGCAGGCGCGGCGGGCAGGGCCCGCCGGTGCGCTTACTCGGGGGTGTTTTCCTGCATGTGGCGGGACAGCCAGACGCTTTGTGCCAGGATGAACACCAGCATCAGGCCCATGCTGCCGAACAGCTTGAAGTTGACCCAGGCGTCGGTGGAGAACTGGTAGGCCACGTAGAGGTTGACCACGCCCATCACGGCGAAGAAAGCGGCCCAGGCGGCGTTGAGCTTGCCCCAGGCGGCTTCCGGCATGGTGACCTGCTTGCCCAGCATGGCGCGGATCAGGTTCTTGCGCCAGATCAGCGCCGACAGGGTCAGCGTTGCGGCGAACAGCCAGTACAGCACGGTGGGCTTCCACTTGATGAAGGTCTCGTTATGCAGCAGCAGCGTGGCGCCGCCGAACACCGAGATGATCGCCAGGCTGACCCACTGCATCGGCTCGACCTTGCGGTGGCGCAGCCAGACCCAGCCGATCTGCACCACGGTGGCGGCGATCGCCACGCCGGTGGCGGCATAGATGCCAGCGAACTTGAAGGCGACGAAGAACAGGATGACCGGAAACAGGTCGAACAGGAATTTCATGCGAACAGGATTGAGCGACGCAAGGTCGAAGGCTTGGTTGGCGGCGAACCGCCGCGCGGGCGGTTCGGGCTTAGCGCGGCGTGTCGGGCGATGTCGGCGCGGCGTCACCCGCATTGAGGTCGGCGGGGTCGCGCTGGTCGAATTTTAGCGCAGCCGAGTTGATGCAGTAGCGCAAACCGGTGGGCGCGGGGCCATCTTCGAAAACATGGCCAAGGTGGCTGCCGCATTCCTTGCAGCGAACCTCTACCCGGACCATGCCGTGCGTGTGGTCGGTGTGCTCGTCGATCACCTCGCCGTTGATCGGGCGGAAGTAGCTCGGCCAGCCGCAACCGGCGTCGAACTTGGTGCTGGCTTCGAACAGCGGCGTGCCGCAGCCGACACAACGGTAGGTGCCGCGCTCCCAGTGATCCCAGTAGCGGCCGGTGAAGGGCCGCTCGGTGGCGGCTTCGCGGGCAACGCGGTACTCGATGTCGGAGAGTTGCTCGCGCCACTCGGCTTCGGTCTTGTGCGTGGTCATAATCGGCTTTCCTTTCTCGTTGGCCGGGAGACTTGGCCGGCGCACAGCTTGTTGCGCAGCCCGCTCTTCGTCACCCAAGGCCAGTTGGTCGTTTCCTGCCTGTCAAACCTTACAGTGCTTGCAGTGGCGCCGCGCCTTCACGACGAGCAGCTCACTTCCAGCCCGGCTGCCCAGTCCGGCGGCAGCGCGGCATAGCCCTCGGCCTCCGGCTGCTCGTCGAACGGGCGCGACAGCACGGCCAGCAGGCGATCCACCTCGCTGAAATCGTTCTCCCGCGCGCGCTGGATGGCGGTTTCGGCCAGGTGGTTGCGCAGCACGTACTTCGGGTTGACCGCCAGCATGGCCACGGCGCGCACGGCGTCAACGGAGTTCTCGGCACGCAGGCGGGCGCGGTAGGCCTCGGCCCAGGCATCCCACGCCGCGCGGTCCAGGAACAGGTCACGCACCGGGGCATCCTGGCTGCCATCGGCGCAGGAGATGCGGGCGAGGTTGCGCCAAAACAAGGTGTAGTCCACACGCTGGGCGTGCATCAGCTGGAACAGGTCGGTCAGTAGCGGCTCGTCGTCGGCATCGGGGCCGCCCGTCGGGCGCAGGCCGAGCTTGTCCCGGTATTGCTGGAAGAAGGCTGCGGCATAGCGTTCGCGGAACGGATCCAGCGCGGCGCGCGCGGCTTCTACCGCGGCGTCGGTGGCCGCTTTGCTGGTTTCGGCGTCGGCCTTGCCATCGCCCTCTCGCCACAGCGGCATCAGGGCCTGGGCCAGGCAGTGCAGGTTCCAGAACGCAACCTGCGGCTGCTGGCTGTAGGCATAGCGGCCTTGCGAATCGGAATGGTTGCAGATGTGGTTGGCGTCGAACGCATCGAGGAAGCCAAAGGGGCCGTAGTCGATGGTCAGTCCGAGGATCGACATATTGTCGGTGTTCATCACGCCATGGCAGAAGCCCACGGCCTGCCACCTGGCCATCAGGTCGGCGGTGCGCAGGGAGACTTCACGCAGCAGGGCCTGGTAGGGCTGCTTGTCGTCGCGGCACTCGGGCATGAAGCGGTCGATCACGAAATCCGCCAGCTGGCGCAGCGAGCCGAGGTCCTCGCGGGCCGCGAAATGCTCGAAATGGCCAAAGCGGATAAAGGACGGCGCCAGGCGCGTCACCACGGAGGCGGTCTCGATGGTCTCGCGGCGCACCGGGGCGTCGGAGCCGATGATGCACATGGCGCGCGTGGTGGGCACGCCCAGCGCCTGCATCGCCTCGGAGCACAGGTATTCCCGGATCGAGGAGCGCAGCACGGCGCGGCCATCGGCCATGCGCGAGTAGGGCGTCATGCCGGCGCCCTTGAGCTGGATTTCCCAGGGGCCGGAGGCGGTGCGCGCCTCGGCCAGGCGTATCGCCCGGCCGTCGCCCAGCTGCCCCGCCCAGACGCCGAACTGATGGCCGGAGTACACGCTGGCGAGGGGATCGGCCCACTCGGGCACGTGATTTCCTGCAAAAGTTTCGATGAAGCTACGCTGCGTTGCGGCATCCGCATCCCAGCCCAGCAACCCGGCCGCGGAGGCCGACACGCTGACCAGCCTGGGGGAGGGTAGCGGCGTCGGCGCGAGCCGTGTAAAGAAGCGCGGGCCGAGTTCCGCAAAGCCAGGCACGGCAGTGAACGGCGGCCGCGGCTCGGCAGCATTCAATGGGGCGGGGCCGGCGGGGTCTGGCAAGGCTTGGGGGGCGTCGGTTGGCTCGGGAGAGTTCACTGGGGCATCACTATGGGTGGCTGGGCGGTGCAGCGCCGGCATGTCGGATTTCGCGCAAGTGCGCTTGCAGGCTAGGGAAAACGACATGTTGAGGTGCAACATGGCAGGCGTTATTGTACTTCCACGCCGTCATTCGCATCTCTGACCGTCGTTGTCACCACAATGTTTCCGGATATCCCTTGAATCCCGCCCCTGGCGCACCGCCATGGGGCCGGGGTGCAGCCCGCTGGCCTCCCGGATATGGCGCTGCACAACGGATTCCCGTTGACGTTTCATCAATGGATGGCAACAATCGGCCCAAAAATAGAACGGTTGTTCGTTTTTTTGACGGATTTCGAAAATTACAGGAGACTATTCCATGGCATTGATGGGTCAAATGATGAGCGAACCCCTGCTCATTTCCTCCATCATCAAGCACGCCGCACGCCACTATGGCGGCACGGAAATCGTCTCGCGACGGACCGAAGGCGATCTGCACCGTTATACCTACCGCGATTGCGAGCTGCGCTCGCGCAAGCTGGCCCAGGCCATCGCCGCGCTGGGCGTGCAGTCGGGCGACCGTGTTGGCACGCTGGCCTGGAATGGCTATCGTCACCTGGAGATCTACTACGGCGTATCGGGCTCGGGAGCGGTATGCCATACCGTCAACCCGCGCCTGTTCCCCGAGCAGGTCGCCTACATCATCAACCATGCCGAAGACCAGTACGTGTTCTTCGATGCCACCTTCCTGCCACTGGTCGAAGGCGTGGCGGCGCATTGCCCGGGCGTGAAGGGCTGGGTGATGATGAGCGACCGCTCGCACATGCCGGCGCAAGCCAAGGTGCCGCTGCTGTGCTACGAGGACCTGATCGACGCGCAGGACGGCAACTACACGTGGCCGCAGTTCGATGAGAACACGGCCTCCAGCCTGTGCTACACCTCCGGCACCACCGGCAACCCCAAGGGCGCGCTGTATTCGCATCGCTCCACCGTGCTGCACTCCTACGCATCGGCGCTGCCGGACGCGCTGGGCTGCTCGGCGCGTGACGTGATCCTGCCCGTGGTGCCGATGTTCCACGTCAACGCCTGGGGCCTGCCGTATTCGGTGCCGCTGGTGGGCGCCAAGCTGGTGCTGCCGGGCGCCAAGCTGGACGGCGCCTCGGTCTACGAGCTGTTCGAGAAGGAGAAGGTGACCTTCTCGGCCGGCGTGCCCACGGTATGGCTGGGCCTGTTGCAGCATGTGCAGGCCAACAATCTCAAGTTCTCCACCTTCAATCGCACCGTGATCGGCGGCTCGGCGGCGCCGCCCGCCATGATCCGCGCGCTCAAGGCGCTCGGCGTGGAGACCATTCACGCCTGGGGCATGACGGAGATGTCCCCGCTGGGCACGTCCTGCAAGCTGCTGGCGCGCCACAACGACCTGCCGGAAGACGAACAGCAGAAGATCCAGGAAAAACAGGGCCGCGTGATCTACGGCGTGGACATGAAGATCGTCGACGGCGACGGCAACGAGCTGCCCTGGGATGGCAAGGCGTTCGGCGACCTGCACGTGCGCGGCCCCTGGGTGATCGAGCACTACTACCGCAACGACGCATCGCCACTGGTGGATGGCTGGTTCCCCACGKGCGACGTGGCTACCATCGACCCCGACGGCTACATGCAGATCACCGACCGCAGCAAGGACGTGATCAAGTCCGGCGGCGAGTGGATCTCCTCGATCGATATCGAGAATGTGGCRGCCGCCCACCCGGCGGTGCATATGGCGGCCTGCATTTCCTGTTATCACCCCAAGTGGGACGAGCGCCCGCTGCTGGTGGTGATGAAGAAGCCCGGCGCCGAGGTGACACGCGAGGAATTGCTGAAGTACTTCGAAGGCAAGGTCGCCAAATGGTGGATCCCCGACGACGTTGCCTTTGTCACCGAGATTCCGCTCACCGCTACCGGCAAGATGCAGAAACTCAAGCTGCGCGAGCAGTTCAAGGACTACCGCCTGCCGGCGGCCTGACCCCAAGGCGGCCATAGAGCCGCCAATGCTTGCCGGGCGTTGATGCCGGCGATTGCAGGACAGGTTTGCGGCGCGCGCGGTCTTGGGAGAGAGCGCCACCGCGAATCGGGATCAACCACAGCCAACAATAAGACTGAAGGAGACAAGCATGATCAGATTGCGTCCGCTCGTGGCCGCCACGGCCATTTTCGCGGCAATGGGTTCCGGGGTTGCGGCTGCCGATACGGTGAAGATCGCCTTTATCGACCCGCTGTCCGGCCTGATGGCGCCGGTGGGGCAGAACCAGYTSAAGAGCTGGCAGTTCGTCGCGGACATCGCCAACCAGAAGAACTGGGGGGGCGGGAACAAGTTTGAAGTGGTTGGCTTTGACAACAAGCTCTCGCCACAGGAAAGCCTGACCATCCTCAAGCAGGCGGTGGACCAGGGCATCCGCTATATCGTGCAGGGCAACGGGTCCTCCGTGGGCCTGGCGCTGGAAGACGCGGTGGCCAAGCACAATGAGCGTAATCCGGGCAAGGAGATCATCTACCTGAACTACGCCGCGGTGGACCCGGACATGACCAACGGCAAGTGCAACTACTGGCACTTCCGCCTGGACGCGAACTCCGACATGAAGATGGAGGCGCTGACCACTTACCTGGCCAAGGATCCTGGCGTCAAGAAGGTCTATCTGATCAACCAGAACTACTCCTTCGGCCACCAGGTGGCGCGCGCCGCCAAGGACTACCTGAAGCGCAAGCGCCCGGACATCCAGATCGTCGGCGAAGACTTGCACCCACTGGCACAGGTCAAGGACTTTGCCCCTTATGCGGCCAAGATCAAGGCCTCCGGGGCCGACACGGTGATCACCGGAAACTGGGGCAGCGACCTTGCGCTGCTGATCAAGGCCGGCAAGGACGCGGGCCTGACCACCAACTACTACACCTACTACGCCGGCACCACCGGCGTGCCGACCGCCATGGGTGCGTCGGAAGCCGGGCACGTCAAGTACGTCGGCTACTACAACCCCAACAACAAGGGCTTCAAGGGCGGCGATATCATCGAGGGCTTCAAGAAGAAGTACAACGATGACTTCTACGTGATGGCCGCGTACACCGGCATCGCCATGCTGGGCAAGGCGTTCACGGACGTCAAGTCGACGGACCCGGTCAAGGTGGCCAAGGCGCTCGAAGGCATCAAGGCCGAGAGCCTGAATGGCACGGTGGAGATGCGCGGCTCGGATCACCAGGCCCAGCAATCGCTGGTGGTGGCTACCTGGACCAAGGTTGACGGCAAGGAGGTCAAGTTCGATCAGGAAAACACCGGCTTTGGCTGGAAGACCGATGCGCTGATGGACCAGTACGTGGCAGCGCAGCCGACTTCCTGCCAGATGAAGCGCCCGGGCTAAGCCTGCGCGCGGCGGATGGCACGGCCAGTTCCGGCGCGCCGCCCGATCCTGCATACTTCGGTCGGCGCGGCGCGGCGCATGCCGCGTTCGGGTGGGCGGCGCTCACCCGCGCGCCCGTTCTCCGACCGGCCGATCGGTGGCCGCCAACTGGCCACGTGCGTCAGAATGAAGGATAAGTTGTGGAATTCTTCGTCATTTCCCTATTGAACGGCGTCAGCTACGGGCTGTTGCTGTTCATGCTCTCTTCCGGGCTTACGCTGATCTTCAGCATGATGGGCGTGCTGAACTTCGCGCACGCCAGCTTCTACATGCTGGGCGCGTACTTTGCCTACACCATTGCCAGCAAGATCGGCTTCTGGCCCGCGCTGATCTTCGCGCCGCTGCTGGTGGCCGGTGCTGGCGCGCTGGTGGAGCGCTTCGGGCTGCGCACCGTGCACAAGTACGGGCACGTGGCAGAACTGCTGTTTACCTTCGGCCTGGCTTACCTGATCGAGGAAGGCGTGAAGCTGGTATGGGGCCTTGCCGCCGTACCCTACCGCATTCCGGCAGAGCTGGACGGGCCGCTGTTTACCGTATTCACCTCCTCGTTCCCCAAGTACCGCGCCTTCATGATGGTGGTGTCGCTGGCCATGCTGGTGGCGATCTACCTGGTGCTCACCCGCACCCGCATCGGGCTGGTGATCCAGGCCGCGCTGACGCATCCGGAAATGGTCGAGGCGCTGGGACACAATGTGCCGCGCGTGTTCATGATGGTGTTCGGTGGTGGCGCCGCGCTGGCGGGGCTGGCCGGCGTGATCGGCGGCAATGCCTTTATCACCGAGCCGTCGATGGCGGCGGCGGTGGGGTCGATCATCTTCGTGGTGGCTGTGGTGGGCGGCATGGGATCTTTAGTGGGGGCGTTCATTGCCTCGCTGCTGATCGGCGTACTGCAAACCTTTGCCGTCACGCTTGACGCCTCGCTGGCTGGCCTGCTGGGCTCGATCGGCCTGCAGGTTACCGACAGCACGCCGCTGTCCTCGCTATGGAAGCTCACGGTGGCGCAGGTTGCCCCGGTACTGCCGTATCTGTTGCTGGTGGTGATGCTGATCTTCCGCCCGCGTGGTTTGATGGGCACCAGGGAGGGTTGATAGCATGAGCATGGAGACGACAATGCAACAACGCCGCGAGACGGTTGTGACCGGCAGCACCATGCGCTACCGCCCGATGAACCTGGCACGCTGGGCGATCTGGGGCCTGACCGCGGCCCTGATGCTGGTGATGCCGCTGTTTTTCACCGGCGGGTTCGCCATCACGCTGATGTCCCAGATGGGCATCATGATTATTTTCGCGCTGTCCTACAACATGCTGCTCGGGCAGACCGGCATGCTGTCGTTTGGCCATGCGGTGTACGCGGGCCTGGGCGCCTTCATCGCCATCCACGTGCTCAATATGGTGGGGGCGGGCAAGGTATGGCTGCCGGTCTCGCTGCTGCCGGTGGTTGGCGGCCTGGCCGGTGCCTTCTTCGGCGTGCTGTTCGGCTACGTCACCACCAAGAAGTCCGGCACCACCTTTGCGATGATCACCATGGGCATCGGGGAAATGGTATTTGCCAGCTCGCTGATGTTCCCGGATTTCTTTGGCGGCGAGGGCGGTATCTCCACCAACCGCATGGTGGGAGACCCCGTGTTCGGCATCACCTACGGGCCCGGGCGCCAGGTGTACTACCTGATCGCGGTGTGGTGCCTGCTGTCCATGGCCGCCATGTACGCCTGGACCCAGACGCCGCTTGGCCGCATTGCCAACGCGGTGCGCGACAACCCGGAGCGGGTGGAATTCATCGGCTACAACACGCAGCGCGTGCGTTACCTGGTGCTGATCCTGTCGGCGTTCTTCGCCGGCATCTCGGGGGCGCTGTCGGCCATCAACTTCGAGATCGTGTCGGCCGAGAACGTCAGCGCGGTGCGCTCCGGCGGGGTGCTGCTGGCAGCCTTCATCGGCGGTGCGGGCGTGTTCTTCGGGCCGGTGATCGGCGCGGTGGTGTTCATCCTGTTCGCGGTCGCGCTGTCAGACCTGACCAAGGCCTGGCTGCTGTACCTTGGTCTGTTCTTCGTGCTGATGGTCATGTTCGTGCCGGGCGGCATCGCCAGCTTGCTGATGATGCAGGTGCCGCTGCTCGCGCGCGGCAAGCTGCGCGCCATGTTGCCCGACTACGGCCGCGCCGCGGCTGCCGGGCTGGTGCTGCTCGCCGCGGTGATCCTCACCGTGGAGCTGGTCTACAAGGTGCAGGTGGACAGCGCCAACGGGACGGAGATGTCGCTGTTGCGCATCGGCTTCGACGCCGCGACGGTGAAGCCGTGGCTGGTGGCCGCGGCGTTGTGGGTGGCTGGCCTGCTGGCTTGCCGCGCCGCGCGCGCGCGGGTGCGCGCCACGTGGGACAAGGTACAGGCCGAAATGGCGGGAGGCACGGCATGAGCGCCGCACTGGAACTGAACGACGTACGCAAGAAATTCGGCCAGACCGAGATCATCCGGGGCGTTAACCTGAGCATCCCCAAGGGGGAGCGGCATGCGCTGATCGGCCCCAACGGCGCCGGTAAATCGACCACCTTCAACCTGATCTCGGGGCGCTTCGCGCCAAGCTCGGGCACGGTCAGGCTGAATGGGCAGGAGATCGGCGGGCTGCAGCCATTCGTGATCAACCGCATGGGGCTGTCGCGCAGCTTCCAGATCACCAATATCTTTCACCGCTTGTCGGTGTTCGAAAACCTGCGCTGCGCGGTGCTCTGGTCATTGGGCTACAAGTACTCGTTCTGGCATCGCCTGTCCGAGCTGCGCGACGCGCGCGAGCGGGCGGACGAAGTGCTGGAGCTGATCGGCCTGCAGCACCGCCATAGCACCCAGGCCAGCTTGCTGACCTATGCGGAACAGCGCGCGCTGGAGATCGGCATCACCATCGCCGGTGGCGCCGAGGTGATCCTGCTGGACGAACCCACGGCCGGCATGAGCCGCTCGGAGTCCGACCATGCGGTGGAACTGATCCGCCGCGTCACCGTTGGCAAGACCCTGGTGATGGTGGAGCACGACATGAGCGTGGTGTTCGGGCTGGCCGACCGGATCTCGGTGCTGGTCTACGGCGAGGTCATCGCCACCGACACGCCCGAGGCCATCCGCGCCAACCGCAAGGTCAAGGAAGCCTACCTGGGCACGACCCTGGACGAACCCGCTACTGAGGGAGCGCACTGATGGGCAAGCGCATGCTGGACGTGCAGGGCCTGCACGCCTACTACGGCAAAAGCCATATCCTCCACGGCGTCGACGCGCATATCGACGAAGGCGAGATCGTCGCGCTGCTGGGCCGCAACGGGGTGGGGCGCTCGACCATGGCCAAGGCCATCCTCGGCATGGTCAAGGCGGAGGGCTCGGTGCGCTTTCGCGACGAAGAGATCCTCGGGCGGCGCACCTTCGAGATCGCCCACCTGGGCGTGGGCTACGTGCCGGAGAACCGCGATATCTTTCCCACGCTCACGGTGCGCCAGAACCTGCAGCTAGGGGAGAAGCGCAATCCGCGCCAGTCAAAGCCTCGCTGGACGGTGCAGGACATGTACAACATGTTCCCGCGCCTGAAGGAGCGTGAGAATACGTCAGCCGGCGTGCTCTCCGGCGGCGAGCAGCAGATGCTTACGCTGTGCCGCACCCTGATGGGCGACCCCGACCTGGTGCTGATCGACGAGCCTACCGAAGGGCTGGCCCCGATGATCGTCGCGCTGGTGGGCGATTACCTGAAGGTCCTGAAGGAGCGTGGCGTGTCGGTGCTGCTGATCGAGCAGAAGCTGGCTATCGCGCTGGATATTTCGCAGCGGGTCTATGTGATGGGGCACGGGCATATCGTGTTCGAGGGCACCCCCGGGGACCTCAAGGCCAATGCCGCCATTCGCAAGGAATGGCTGGAAGTGTAGGCCGGATGGGTGTCCTCGTTAGCCCGGGACACCCATCCATGCCGGCTCGTGCGCCGGCACTGCCCTGAGGCCAATTACTTCGCCCTCAGGAACTCACCGACCTCAAGCAGCACCAGTTCATTGTCGTCGGCCTTGTTAGGCTCGCGGCTGCTGGAGAAGGGCAGGTTGTTGTCGTTGCCGACCACGATATGGGTCGGGTCGACCACATCCACGTTCTCGATGGTGAAGAACGGGAACTTGAGCACGCCTTCGTTGAGCGGCTTGCGGGCCAGCTTGTCGGGGTCGGCGATATTGAGCAGGTCGATGTAGCCGATCTTGCGCACCGGGCCGCCCGCGTTGGCGTCGCTCAGTTCGATCTTGTAGATGCGCTTGAACTTGGCGATATCCGAGAAGCAATCGTTGCGCTTCTGGCCTTCGGGGCAGGCTTTGTCGGCCGTGCCTTCGCCGTTGTCGCGCTCGATGATGAGGCCGGTGCTGGCGTCGATCATGTTGAAGTCGCCGATGGCGTTGCCATTGGCTTCCAGCGGGTACTTCCATGAGCGGCCCGTCCACTTGCCGGCCTGGGTGTCGAACTCCAGCACCCGCAGGGCTTCCTTGCCGCCGATACGCTCAAAATCCTTGGCTTCGGCGTTCCACACGGGGCCTTCCAATAGCGCGTAGAGCTTGCTGCCGTCCGGTGATGAGGCCATGCCTTCGAAGCCCTTGGAGCGCTTGACCTGGAAGTCCACCGCGCCGCCCGGCACGCCCGGCGTGGTCACGGCGGGATGGTCCGGCGAGCGGACGACCTTGCCGTCGACCAGCGTGTCGTACACGGCCAGCACCTTGCCTTGCAGGTCGGCCTTGATCAGGAAGGGCCCGAACTCGTCGCCGATCCACAGCGCGCCGCCGGCGAACTGGAAGCTCTCCGTGTCGAAGTCCGAACCGGTCAGGTAGCGTTGCCTGGTGCCTTCGTGGACGACGCGGAAGGGCACCTTCTTGTCCGGATCGTGCAGGAACACAGTGCCCAGGCGATGGAGCTTGCCGCTCTTGAAGTCCACCTTGTAGTGATTCAGGTAGAGCATGAAGTCCGGCGAGTTGGCCTTGCTGCCGGCGCCATTGTCGGTCAGTACCCAGAAGCTGCCGTCCGCCATGTGCTTGATGCCGGAATGGCCTTGCAGCGGCTGGCCCTTGAAGGGCAGTGACACACCCGTCGGCCGGTTATTCGACTGGCCCTCCACCGCGCCGATCTTTTCCACGCGCGCGCCGGTGGTGAACTTGCCGCTCTCCTGCAGGTCCTGCGGCGCGTCCTTGGGCGCGGCGATATAGCTCTGCGCGGGCAGGATGGCGTGGCCGGCGAGGGTGGCGGGGTAGGCGGCAGGGGCTGTGGCCTGGGCCGCGGCGGGCAAAGCCCAGGCCGCAGCGGTGACGGCGATAACGGCAATGACGGTCGCGGACGGGAGGATGCGCATGTGGGAGAAGAATGGTGTCTAAAGACCGCTACGATGCATGGGCCACGTGACGGTGGCGTGATGAAGGCGTGACGCTCGCGTGACAGATAAGTGTCTCGGTCTGACAACAGCCGCACGCGCTGATCTGATCGTCAACATTGCCAGAGCACGCCATTGCGCATTACGATCGTTTCCCTTCATTCATCAACCGCACTGCAAAGGAGAGCACACCATGAAAACGTCGACGCATCTTTGCAGGCCGCGCCAGGTTTAATCGTTCCGCCCCGCAAGCGCATTGCCAACTTGGCATCGCGTTGCGCGGTGAGTTGCATTGCCCGGCTCCGGCCTGCCACATCAGATTCTTTCTCTTATCTGGATGGTATATGGGCAATGGCATCAAGCATCTGTCCGAGCGCGTATCGCTGATCGCGTCGGACCACACGTGGATCGAAGGCAACGCGATCCAACAACTTCATCACACCGCCAGTCTCGCCGGCATGGAGCGAGTCGCCGGCATGCCGGACTTGCATCCTGGCCGGGGATATCCGGTGGGCGCGGCCTTTTTCTCCAGCGGCCGGTTTTATCCTGCGCTGGTCGGCAATGACATCGGCTGCGGCATGGCGCTGTGGCGCACGGAGCTGGACGCGACCAGGATCGGCGCGGACCAGCTGGAGAAGCGGCTCGGCAATATCGATGGGCCGCTCGACGCTTCATGGGACGAGGCCGTGGCGCAGGTCGTGGCCAGCCAGTCGCTCCAGGGCGTGGGCCACGAGCACGCGCTGGGCACGATCGGCGGGGGCAATCACTTTGCCGAAGTGCAGCAGATCGACGAGATTCTCGACCAAGCCGCGGTGGCGGCGCTCGGGCTGGAACGCCGCCGGCTGGTGCTGCTGGTGCACAGTGGCTCGCGCGGGCTCGGCCAGGCAATCCTGCAAGACCATATCGAGCGCTTCGGCCACAGTGGCTTGAGCGGCGGCAGCCAGGATGGCGCCGACTATCTGGCCCGGCACGCGCAGGCGCTGCGTTTCGCCCAGGGCAACCGCGAGCTGGTCGCGCGCCGCATGCTGGACCGGCTGCATGGTGGCGGCGAGCGGGTGCTCGATGTCGACCACAACTTCCTGGCGGCGGCCACGATCGACGGCATTGCCGGCTGGCTGCACCGCAAGGGCGCCACGCCGGCCGATGCCGGCCCGGTGGTGATCCCGGGCTCGCGGGGAGATTACAGCTACCTGGTCGAGCCGGTAGCCGATGCGCGCAGCTTGTTGTCGCTGGCGCATGGCGCGGGCCGCAAATGGATGCGCGGCGAGTGCAAGAGCCGCTTGTCGGGGCGCTTTACCGTCGAGCAACTGAGCCGGACGCGCTTTGACAGCCGCGTGATCTGCCGCGACCGGCAACTGATCTACGAGGAGGCGCCGCAAGCCTACAAGCCGATCGACAGCGTGGTGGCGGCGCTTTGCGACGCGGGCCTGGCAAGGCCGCTGGCGCGCCTGCGCCCCGTGCTCACATACAAGACCAGCGGGGAGTGCTGCCGATGATCCTGCTACAGCTTTCCGCGGCACAAGGGCCATCCGAATGCTGCCTGGCAGTCAGCCGGGCGCTCCGGCGCCTGCTGCACGAGGCGACGCTTTGCGGCGTGCAGATCGAGATCCTCGACGAGGAGGGTGGCGAGCGCGCGGGCACCCTGCGCTCGGTGCTGGTGAGCCTGGATGGCGAGCCGGCGCCGGACTTGGCGCGCCAGTGGGAGGGCACGGTGCAATGGACTTGCCAGAGCCCTTACCGGCCCCGGCATGCGCGCAAGAACTGGTTTATCGGCGTGGCGCGTTGCGCTGCGCCGTCGCCAGCCCTGGCGGGCGAGATCCGCTTTGAGACCTGCCGGGCCTCCGGGCCAGGCGGGCAGCACGTGAACCGTACCGAGTCGGCTGTGCGCGCCATCCATGTGGCGACCGGCATCAGCGTCAGGGTGCAGTCCGAGCGCAGCCAGCATGCCAACAAGCGCATTGCCACGTTGCTGATTGCGCACAAGCTGGCGCAGCAGGCGGACCAGAGCATGCTCGCCCAACGCGCCCAGCGGCGCTTGCTGCACCATCAGGTGGAGCGTGGCACGCCGGTGCGGGTATTCAAGGGGGAGCGCTTCGAGCCGGCCTGAGGCAAGCACATGACGCGGCGCCTGCATTGCGGACGCCGCGCCCGGTGCCTGTCTCGATGCAGTGCCTTCATTCGCCGTTGGTGTCCTCGTCGCCAGCGTCATCCAGTACCTCTCGGACAGCCGCTTCAATCACGTCGAACGAGGCTTGCGGAACGCGATCGGAAAAACGCTTGCGCCRCTTCTTGGAGATGACGCCATCGTTGTCGAGGCAGATGACCACCAGCGTTGCCAGATCATTGCCGCGGACGTCGATTCGCTCGTTCACCCGCCGCATCACCTGATCATAGCGCCCAAGGAAGACCGTTTCCTGGCGCAACTCCACGTCCAGTGCCTGCGCCGCCATCCGGAAACCGAATTCGACGCAATGCGTGGCATCCCAGTAGCGAAAGATCGAATCGTCCGTCTTGAACTCGAACTGGTATTCGCCTTCGCCGATCCAGGTAACCCTCACCCGCTCACGGGCCTGGCGTGAGTACGACTGGAGCGCAACAAGATAGTCCGCCTCATTTCGCTTCATGGCGACTGACACAGGCAGGAGCAGTCCCTTCGCCAGTTTCCCGGACGTGCACAGGGCTTTGTGAAAGAGGAATCGCGACAGCCGTCCATTACCATCCATGAACGGGTGAATGAAGACAAAGCCGAACGACGCGATGCTCGCGGCAACGATGGGGTCGGTCTGGCTCGGTGCGTCGTTGGCGAACGCCATCCACGCGTCCATGAGTGGCTCGACCAATTCCGGCCATGGCGGCACGTACGTTACGCCACTAGCGCCGCGCCCTGGCCCTCGGAGCCAGTTCTGCTCGCCCCGGAACTGCACGGCTTGATCGAGCGGGTTGAGCACAGTCGACGACTGCAATTCTGCCAGGTAGTCCTCAGTAAGGCGTTGGCCTTCATGGGCTTGGCGAAGGAGTTGGACAAAGGCACGAGCCTTGTCTTCGCTCGGGGCCTCGTGCTCAATCGCATAGGAATCCTCTGTTTCATGCAGATAGGCCCAGGCTAGCGCACGGTCAAGCATG
The DNA here is from genome assembly GCF_056398045.1 of Cupriavidus sp. 05L411. Lineage (NCBI taxonomy): Bacteria > Pseudomonadati > Pseudomonadota > Betaproteobacteria > Burkholderiales > Burkholderiaceae > Cupriavidus > Cupriavidus sp. 05L411. The sequence goes on from NZ_JBFTOQ010000023.1 coordinate 35,582, forward strand.
GCAGGTCCGAGGCTCTTCAGGAACGCGTTGGCACGCCCCAGGATGTCGGAGGCGATCCCCGCCTCGATCGCCGGTGTGCGCTCGACCGTGGCGCAGTAAGCCAGGGAGCCTAGTCCGTTGAAATCTACCCGCCACCGAGCATCGCGCCGTGAGGGGCCCGTGATATAGCGAGCTGGATCGAATACGCTCACATAGCCGACCGTGATCTCCGGCCGACCCTCAAGCCGCTGGCCACTGAAGTGTTCCCAGAGAAACGCCGCGATCCGGATGTACTGGCCATTAGGTGTTTGTTGCAGCGCTGCAAGCATTTGCGCCGCGGGGATTGTTGGGAGCGCTTGAGCCAGGATTTGGAGATTGACCCCTTCGTGCTTCAAGGCGAACAGAACGTGATCCAGTGGCTCCGTTGATTGTGGTGCCACCTGTGCCGGAATGGCGAGCAGTCCGTTGCCTGGCATCACCTTCGTGACTGGTTGTATTCGCGCTGGCTGGGCTAGGGCAAAGGCAGTCAACTCACCTGTTCGACGAAGAAACTCATACCCTACTGCACTCATATTTTTCTCACCGGGCCATGTTTTTTCGCATTATTGCATGGAGAACCTTCTTTTTTGTTAGAAGTTACTTATGGGCAACTTTTTGGATGGTGGCCAGAGGGTGGTGGTGAGGTTTTTTCTTAGTCCACTATGATTTTTGCCAGTTTTTAAATGATGAATCGAATTTTTGCCAGTCAGTGTTGTGATCAAACCTGATATTGACGAATTGTCTACATTTGGATAACCTGTCTATATGAAAAAACGCACACCAGAACGCACGCCCGAGCAGCAAGCGCTGCTTGAGCAACTCAAGCAGGTGGCCCAAGGTTTGAGCGAGACCTTCGCGCCCTTTTGCGAGGTGGTTGTTCACGATCTGCTGGACCCCAAGCACGCCATTCTCGCCATCCATAACAACTTGTCGGGCCGCCAGGTGGGAGACCCCGCAACCGAGCTGGGCCTTGCCCGGATCGCCGATCCCGAGTATCCGCAGGTGATCGCCAATTATGCGAATCAGTTCGCCGACGGGCGGCAGGCCAAGAGCACGTCGATCGGCATCAAGGATTCGGCCGGGGGCTATGTGGCAGCCTTGTGCATGAACGTCGACCTGACGCTGTTCCGCAGCTTGCAGAACGTGCTCGGCCAGTTTGGCAGCGTGGACGCCGGCGCGGCGATGAAGGAGTCGCTCGACCCGGCAGGCGCAGATGCCATCCGGGCCCGCATCGACCAGTTTGCCGCGCGGCTGGCCACCACGCCGCGATCCCTCAAGGCCGAAGACAGGCGTGCATTGCTGCGCGAGCTCAAGGAGGCGGGGTTCATGGAGGTGCGCCGCGCCATGGAAATCGTGGCGCTGCATCTCGGCGTGTCGCGGGCTACGGTGTATAGCTATGCCAAGTGAAGCGCGCTTGCTCCTGCTCGACAAGAACCAGGTCGAGTCACTGCTGCAGCCGGCAGATGCCATGGAGGCGGTGAGCGAAGCCTTTGCCCTGCATAGCCAGGGAGAAGGCCGTGTCTTTCCGCTGGTTCGGGAGCCGCTGGCGACCGGTGGCGTGTTCGGCATCAAGTCTGGCGATGTCCAGTCGCAAGGCCTGCTGGGTTTCAAGGCGGCCGGATTCTGGCCGGCCAACCGCGAGGTGGGCGGCGAGCCGCATCAGGCCACGATCATGCTGATCGATCCGGCAACCGGGCGGCCAGTGTGCATGATCGATGGCAACGCCGTCACCACGATGCGCACCGGTGCCGCCGGCGGCCTTGGGCTTCAGTGGCTGGCACGCCAGGACAGCGAGCGCCTGTGCCTGTTCGGCACCGGCGTGCAGGCGCGGATTCAGTTGACGTTTGCCCTTGCGCTGCTGCCCTCGCTCAAGCAGGTTCAATACGTTACGGTAACGGGCCAGCCCGACGCGGCGTTCGAGCGCGCCTTTGCCGAGCGCTGTGAGATCTCCCATGCCCCTGAGCGCAATGCGGCAGTGGCGGGCAGCGACGTAGTCATCACCGCTACGCCTGGCGGCGGTGCGCTGTTCGACCTGCAAGCCGTGCAACCAGGCACGCACCTGAACTGCGTGGGCGCGGACACGCGTGGCAAGCGCGAGTTGCCCGACGGCCTGCTGGCGCGCGCGCGGTTGTTCGTCGACGATCGGGCCCAGGCCCGCCAGATCGGCGAAATGCAGTGGGCGCCGGATACGCCTTGCACGGAAATCGGCGACGTGCTGGGCGGCAAGGTGCAAGTTGAGCGCCACGATACCGACATCACCGTCTTTGATATGACAGGCCTGGCCTTGCAGGACCTGACCGTGGCTCGCCTGCTCCAGCGGCGAGCCGCCACCGCGCAAGCTGGCACTAGCATCCACTGGCCCTGGTAGCCTTTTTACTCAAACGAGAATTACGACCATGCTGAATCTACCGACCTTTGATGATGTGTCAGCCGCCGCTGCGCGGATTGAGGGCTACGCGCACCACACCCCCGTCATGCGCTCGCGCACCGCGGACAAGGAAGTGGGCGCGGAGCTGTTCTTCAAGTGCGAGAACCTGCAGCGCATGGGCGCCTTCAAATTCCGCGGCGCCTTCAACGCGTTGTCGAAGTTCGACGAAGGCCAGAGGCGGGCGGGGGTGGTGGCCTTTTCCTCGGGTAACCACGCGCAGGCCATCGCGCTCTCGGCCTCCCTGCTCGGCATGCCGGCGACGATCATCATGCCGCATGACGCGCCGGCCGCGAAGGTTGCCGCGACCAAGGGCTACGGCGGCAAGGTGGTGATCTATGACCGCTATACCGAGGACCGCGAGGCAATCGGCCGCAAGCTGGCCGAGGAACAGGGCCTGACGCTGATCCCGCCGTATGACCACCCGGATGTCATCGCCGGGCAGGGTACCGCGGCCAAGGAGTTGTTCGAGGAAACCGGCGAGCTGGATGCCCTGTTCGTCTGCCTTGGCGGCGGCGGGCTGCTTTCCGGGTCCGCGTTGTCCGCGCGCGCGCTGTCTCCCCGATGCAAGATCTACGGCGTGGAGCCTGCCGCTGGCAACGACGGCCAGCAGTCGTTCCGCACTGGCTCGATCGTGCATATCGAAACGCCCAAGACCATCGCCGACGGCGCGCAGACGCAGCACCTTGGCAACTACACGTTCGAGATCATTCGCCGCGATGTCGATGACATCGTTACCGCGACCGACGACGAGCTGGTCGACTGTATGCGCTTTTTCGCGTCGCGCATGAAGCTGGTGGTGGAGCCCACCGGCTGCCTCGGCTTTGCCGCCGTGCGTGCCATGAAGGCCGAACTGCAAGGCAAGCGCGTGGGTGTCCTCATCAGCGGCGGGAACATCGATATCGACCGGTTCGCGGCGTTGCTTGCTGGCTGATTGGCCCGATCCGCGCCCGATCCGCGCGCGGGCCGCTCGGTGCGCATGGCACCTCCCGGCCATGCCGCGTGGCGCAGGTGACGTTGGCCCCGGCGGCGTGATTGCCGGGGTCGGCGGCATCACAGCCAGGAACAGATTCGACCATTCCTACCGATCGCCATTCGTGTGAGCCTGTCCATCAGGCTGCGCGCGCGATGGCGTTTGCCTTCACCGGGATCCCCACTCGGTATCGCTATCGCATGCCTGGCCTCGCTCTGGCCATTCCCTCCATTGTTTCCGCTTTGCTGCCGTTGCCCGAAGGCATGCGCCTGCGTGCGCCTGTCGCCGGCGCTGTGCACTCAGCTTGCCGAAACACTTCGGGTTTTCATCGTGTTGACGTTTTATCTAGTGTTGGATAATCTGTCTTATCGACATGGGCGGGATGCACTGTGCGTCGATATTGGAAACTGGCCAGGAGGCGAAGCTTTGAAAACCACTAACAAACTTACCCGCTGGATCATGCTCAGCATGGTCCTGGGTGTCATCGTCGGCTATGCCTGTCACCGCATGGCGGCCGACGCGGCAGCGGCCAAGACGATTGCCGGGAACTTCTCGATCATCACCGAGATCTTCCTGCGCATGATCAAGATGATCATCGCCCCGCTCGTATTTGCGACCCTGGTCTCGGGCATCGCGAGCATGGACGACACCAAGGCGATTGGCCGCATCGGCGCCAAGGCCTTGACATGGTTCATCCTCGCGTCACTCGTGTCGCTGAGCATCGGACTGCTGTTCGTGAACCTGGCGCAACCCGGTGTCAGCCTGAACATGGTTCTGCCGGACGCCGGCGCAAGCACGAATCTCAAGACCAGCGCACTCAACTTGAGAGAGTTCGTCACGCATATTTTCCCGAAGAGCATCTTCGAGGCCATGGCGACCAACGAGATCATGCAGATCCTGATCTTTTCGCTTTTCTTCGGCATTGCGCTGGGCAAGACGACCGGTGGCTCGGGCCAATTCCTGAAGCGGTCCGTCGACGAACTGATGCACGTGATGCTGCGCATCACGAATACGGTGATGTTGTTCGCGCCGGTCGGCATCTTTGCGGCGCTTGCCGCGGCCATCACCGTGCAGGGCCTTGACGTACTGGTGACCTATGGCAAGTTCATTGCCGCGTTCTATCTCGCTTTGCTGGCCCTGTGGGCCGTGCTCTTCATCGCGGGATATGTGGTTCTCAAGGGGCGCATGTTCGATCTGGCAAGGGGTATCCGCGAACCCATGATGATTGCCTTTTCCACCGCCAGCAGCGAGGCGGCTTACCCGAAGATGATCGAGCGGCTGCAGCGCTTCGGGGTGAAGAAGCGCCTGGTCGGCTTTGTCCTGCCGCTGGGATACTCCTTCAACCTCGACGGTTCCATGGTGTATCAGGCGTTCGCGGCGGTCTTTATCGCGCAGGCTTTCGATATCCATATGTCGCTCGGGCACCAGATCACCATGCTGCTGATCCTGATGGTCAGCAGCAAGGGCATGGCCGCGGTCCCACGCGGCTCGCTGGTGGTGGTAGCCGCTATCTTGCCGATGTTCGGCTTGCCGGAGGCCGGGCTGTTGCTGGTGATGGGAATCGATCAGTTCCTGGATATGGGGCGCACGGCGACCAATGTCCTGGGCAATAGCATTGCCACTGCCGTCGTTGCCAAATGGGAGGGGGAGCTGGGGACCGAGGAAGAGTTCGACCCGCTCTGCGTCGATATGGCCGCCGTTCACGGCGAGCCGGTCGCACCAGCGATACCTTCCCCGGCGCGCATGGCTTGATCGCACGGAAAAGCAATTTGCTTATGAGAATGCCGGGCATGCTCTTATGAGAAAGATATTGTTTCGCTGGGGCGGAGTGCGCAATACGCTACGCACTTTGCCCGAGTACCTGCCATGTCCTTTCCTGTCTCATTCACAGCGCGCGCATTCGTGGCGCTGACCGCCCTCGCTGCTTTGGCCAGCCTCCAGTCCGCGCGCGCCCAGAGCCCGATCCTGGAGCAGATCCGGGAATCCGGCACGATCACGATGGGCTATCGCGAGGGAGCGCTGCCGTTTTCTTTCTCCGACATCAAGGGCCAGCCTTCGGGCTACGCCGTGGATTTGTGCCTGCGTGTGGCCGAGGCCGCGCGCCAGAAGCTCGGCCTGAAGGACCTGAAGGTGCGCTGGCTGCCGCTGACGGCGCAGAGCCGCGTGCCGGCGGTGATGAACGGTCTGGTGACCGTGGACTGCGCGCCCAACACCAATACGGTCGAGCGCCAGAAGCAGGTCGCATTCAGCGTATCGCACTATGTGTCGGTGGTCCGCATGCTGGTTCGCGAGGATTCCGGCATTCAATCCCTCAACGACCTGCGCGGCAAGGTCGTGGTCACCAGCGCGGGCTCCACCGGCGATCGCCACGTGCGCCGGCTCAAGACGCAGTACGCCTACAACGACGTGTACGCGAAGGACCATAACGAGTCCTTCCTGCTGCTGGAGACCGGCCGTGCCCAGGCCTTCGTGCTGGATGATGTGGTGCTGTACGGCCTGCGCGCCAATTCAAAGGCCCCGTCGCAATACACGGTCGTCGGGCCGGCGCTTTCCACGGAGCGCAACGCGCTGATGCTGCCGAAATCCGATCCGGAATGGAAGCAGCTCGTCGACCAGACGTTGACCTCGGTCTTCGCCGGCCCCGAGGTGGTGACATTGCAGAAGCGCTGGTTCCAGCAGCCGATCGGCACGCGTGGCATCAACCTCGCGCTGACGCCATCGCCCGAGGTGCTGGCCGCGTGGAAGCGTCCCACCGACGAGGCGGCGGAGTGAGTCGGCCGATGCACGTAGCCCTGCCGACCTATGACGATGTGGTGGCCGCCGCGAGCCGGCTGGCCGGGCACGCGTGGCGCACACCGGTGCTGCGCTCGCCGGCGATGGATGCCTGGGTCGGCGCCGAGCTGTTCTTCAAGTGCGAGAACCTGCAACGTACCGGCGCCTTCAAGTTTCGCGGCGCCTTCAATGCGCTGGCGCGCTTCGATGCCGGGCAGCGCCGCCGCGGTGCGGTCGCGTTCTCCGGCGGCAACCACGCGCAAGGCATTGCGCTTGCCGGGCAGGTGCTTGGCATTCCGGTGGTGGTGGTGATGCCTCGTGACGCGGCGGCGTCCAAGGTGGAGGCGACCCGTGCCTGCGGCGCGCAGGTGGTCTTGTACGATCGCCAGGTGGACGACCGCGAAGCGATCACGCGGCGCCTGGCGGAAGAACGTGGGATGACCCTGATCCCGCCCTACGACCATGCCGATGTCATTGCCGGGCAAGGCACGGTCACGCGCGAATTGCTGGAGGAAACCGGCCCGCTCGATGCCCTGTTCGTTTGCCAGGGGGGCGGGGGGCTGCTTGGGGGCGCCGCCCTGGTGAAAGAACAGCTCTCGCCCGGTTGCCTGCTGTACGGCGTCGAGCCGCAGGCCGGCAATCATGGGCAGCAGTCGCTTCGCCGTGGCGCCATCGTGCATATCGAGCCACCCGACACGATTGCCGACGGCGCGCGCGCCCAGCATCTTGGTGCGCTGACGTTCGGGCTGATCCGCCGCGGCGTGACCGACATCCTCGCCGTGCCGGACCATGCGCTGCTTGAATGCATGCGCATGTTCGCGCAGGCCATGAAGCTGGTGGCCGAGCCGACCGGCTGCCTTGGCCTTGCGGCCGCGCGCTATGCGGGGCTACCGCTGCAGGGCAAGCGTGTTGGCATCATCATCAGCGGTGGCAATGTGGATCTGGCGCGTTATGCGGCATTGCTGTCGGTGGACGCGTGCCTTGGCAGTGAAGCGACAGCCGGCCCTGCCTCGGCTGCCCGCTTGCAGTTGAACGGCATATCTTCGTAGTCGATCAGCCGCGTCTTCTTGACCAGCCGATAGCCAAGCCAGAGAACCAGGAACAGCGGCACGCCGATGTAGGTGCCGACAATCTCCAGCCAGCGCCCGCGCACGTCGGAGAAGGCCTGGTAGTTCTGGCCAAGCACGATCACCACGCACAGCACGATGGCAAAGATGGGGCCAAACGGGTAGAGCGGCGAGCGGTAAGCCAGGTCGGACGGCTTGTAGCCCTGGTGCACCAGCCCCCGGCGAAAGCGGTAGTGGCTGATGGCGATACCAAGCCAGGCGATAAAGCCAGTCATGCCGGACGTGTTCAGCAGCCACAGGTAGACCGCCTTGTCGCCAAACAGCGAGCTGAGAAAGCACAGGGCGCCGACGGCGGTGGTGGCGAACAGCGCGACGTAGGGCACGCCGCTGGCGGAGAGCCGCGCCAGCGCGCGCGGCGCCCGCCCGCTGACCGCCAGCCCGTAAAGGATCCGGGTGGAGGCGTACATGCTGGAGGTGCCGGCGGAGAGCAGGGCGGTCAGCACCACGGCATTCATCAGGCCGGCGGCGAAGGCCAGGCCGGCGTGGCGGAACACCAGCGCGAAGGGGCTGACGCCGATGTCGGTGACGTCGTTGCGCAGCAAGCTGGGGTCGGTGTAGGGGATCAGCACGCCGATGATCAGGATCGCCAGCACGTAGAACAGCAAGATGCGCCAGAAGGTCTGGCGGATGGCGCGCGGGATGGTGCGTGCCGGGTCGGCGGCTTCGCCGGCGGCCACACCGACCGTTTCCGTGCCCTGGAAGGAGAACCCGGCAATCATGGCCACGCCGAACATGGCGGGGATGCCGCCAACGAAGGGCGCATCGCCCAGCGTGAAATTGTGCCAGCCGGACTGAGGGCCGCCCTGCATGATGCCGAAGATCATCATCAGGCCGGCAGCCAGGAAGATCAGGATCGTGGCCACCTTGATCAGGGCGAACCAGTACTCGGCCTCACCGAAGCCGCGTACCGAAAAGGCATTGAGGCCAAACATCAGCAGCAGGAATCCTGCGCTCCACACCACGCCGGAGACGTGCGGAAACCAGTACTGCATCACTAGCTGCGCCGCCGCCAGCTCCACGGCAATCGTGACCGCGAGGCTGAACCAGTAACTCCAGCCGAGCGCGAAGCCAAAGCCTTCTTCTACGTACAGCGCGCTGTAGGTGACGAAAGAGCCGGCTACCGGCATATGCACGGCGAGCTCGCCCAGGCTGGTCATCAGGCAGTACACCATCAGGCCGATCAGGCAGTACATCAGCAGTGCGCCACCGGGCCCCGCCTGGGAGATCGACGCGCCGGAGGCGACGAACAGCCCGGTGCCGACCGCGCCACCGATGGCGATCATGGTCAGGTGGCGGGCCTTGAGTTTGCGCTGCAGGTCGTCGTGCTCGACGACGGGGTGCTGGTGAGGATGAGGATGAGAAGACATCAGGGTCACTGGAACTTCGGCGGGCGGGGCCGCGGCTTCGGCACGGGCGACGCCTTATGGGGCGCCCGAGCGGGCAAAGGGCGCGAGTTTACCGGGTTATGCGGGTAAATCCGAGGGTCGCGGCGGTTTATGTCAGGAAAGTCGCCTACTGTGACTAGAGGTAATCCTCAGGGGCGGACGAATGTGCCGCATGGGGCATGAGACTCCGGGCTTACCCTAGCTTTTTGATGGCCTTTGGCAACCTTTTAGCAGCCTGAATGCACGCCGGCGAGATCCGCCATGAATGAGGCGCATGGGAGTGCCAGCGAAGCCCCAAAATGAAATTGAACGACCGTGCTATTTTGTGTATGCTTGATCCGCTCGCGATAGGGTGGGCATCGGCCGAGGGGGGCTAGCACAGTGCTTCCCTGGTGGCCGGGCGGTGGTTTGGGGCCCCGCGGAAAAACATAATTCGAGAATTCGAATCCCGAGACAACTTCTAGTTCTAGTTACCAAAGGAACCAGCATGACAGCGCAGTATCAGGTTCAGGACGGCGTCGCCGTCATCACGCTCGACAATCCCCCCGTCAATGGCCTGGGTCTCAGCACCCGGCTTGGCATCGTCGAAGGCATGACCCGTGCGCTGGACGATGCGGCCGTCAAGGCCATCGTCATTACCGGCGCCGGCAAAGCCTTCTCGGGCGGCGCCGACATCCGCGAATTCAATACGCCCAAGGCCACCCAGGAGCCGACGCTGCACTCGGTGATCAAGGTCGTGGAAGGYTCGAGCAAGCCCGTCGTGGCGGCGATCCATTCCGTCGCCATGGGCGGTGGCCTGGAACTGGCGCTGGGTTGTAACTACCGTGTGGCTTCGAAGGGCGCGCAGATCGCCCTGCCGGAAGTGAAGCTGGGCCTGCTGCCCGGCGCCGGCGGCACGCAGCGCCTGCCGCGCGTGATCGGCCTGGAAGCCGCCCTGAACATGATCGTGTCGGGCAACGCCATCCCCAGCGAGAAATTCGCCGGCACCAAGCTGTTCGACGAGATCGTCGACGGTGACGTGCTGCCCGCGGCCGTGGCTTTTGCCAAGACGGCGGCGGCCAACCCCGGCCCGTATCCCAAGGTGCGCGACCTGAAGGTCAAGCACGAGAACGCGGAAGGCTTTATCGCTTTCTCGCGCAATACCGTGGCAGCCGTCGCCAAGAACTTCCCGGCGCCGCTGAAGTGCGTGGATGCCGTGGCCGCCTCGCTCAAGCCGTTCGAAGCTGGCCTGAAGGCCGAGCGCGAAGGCTTCATGTACCTGATCACCACGCCGGAATCGCGCGCGCTGCGCCACGCCTTCTTTGGCGAACGCGCCGCCAGCAAGATTCCTGACGTGCCGGAAGGCACCGCAACCCGCAAGATCGAGAAGGTCGCCGTGATCGGCGCCGGCACCATGGGCGGCGGCATCACCATGAACTTCCTGAACGCCGGCGTGCCGGTGATCATGCTGGAAACCAAGCAGGAAGCGCTGGACCGCGGCGTGGCCACGATCCGCAAGAACTACGAAAACAGCGCCAAGAAGGGCAAGCTCACGCAAGAGAAGGTCGAGCAGCGCATGGGCCTGCTGACCACCACGCTGTCCTATGACGAGATCAAGGACGCGGATATGGTCATCGAGGCTGTGTTCGAGGAAATGGGCGTCAAGGAAATCGTCTTCAAGAAACTGGATGAAGTGATGAAGCAGGGCGCGATCCTGGCTTCGAACACCTCCACGCTGGACGTCAACAAGATTGCCTCCTTCACCAAACGTCCGCAAGACGTGGTCGGCATGCACTTCTTCAGCCCGGCCAACGTGATGAAGCTGCTGGAAGTGGTGCGCGGCGAAAAGACTGGCAAGGACGTGCTGGCAACCGTCATGCAGGTCGCCAAGAAGATCAAGAAGACCGCGGTGGTATCGGGCGTGTGCGACGGCTTTATCGGCAACCGCATGATCGAGCAGTACAGCCGCCAGGCCGGCTACCTGCTGGACGAAGGCGCGCTGCCGGAGCAGGTGGACAAGGCCATCGAGAAGTTCGGCTTTGCCATGGGCCCGTTCCGCATGGGCGACCTGGCCGGTAACGACATCGGCTGGGCGATCCGCAAGCGCCGCGCGATCGACAAGCCGGAAATCCAGTACTCCAAGACCGCCGACCTGCTGTGCGAACTGGGCCGCTATGGTCAGAAGACCGGCGCGGGCTGGTACGACTACAAGGCGGGCGACCGCAAGCCGTACCCGAACCAGCAGGTCAACGACATGATCGTGCAGCATTCCAAGGACCTGGGCATTACCCGCCGCAAGATCTCCGATGAGGAAATCGTCGAGCGCCTGGTGTTCGCGCTGGTCAACGAAGGCGCCAAGATCCTGGAGGAAGGCATTGCCTCCAAGGCCTCGGATATCGACATGGTCTACCTGACCGGCTACGGTTTCCCGCTGTTCCGCGGTGGCCCGATGCTGTACGCAGACCAGGTTGGCCTGTTCAATGTGGCGCAGTCGATGGCGCGTTATGCCAAGGGCTACCACGGCGAAGCCTGGCAGGCAGCCCCGCTGCTGGTCAAGCTGGCTGGCGAAGGCAAGGGCTTCAACGGCTAAGCACAGCCAAGGCGATTTCGCGCGGCGCAGTCAGGCCGCGCGGGGTTCTCATCACTGATCGCAAACCGGTCACCAAGCGAGGAGTAGCGGCATGGCCAAGCAAGACGGCCCCGAAGATTGCCTGCTGGTCATCGACGTGCAGAACGACTTCATGCCGGGCGGCGCGCTTGCCGTGGCGCATGGCGATGAAGTCGTGCCCGTGATCAACCGCCTCGCGACGGCGTTTGCGCGAGTGGTGCTGACCCAGGACTGGCATCCCGCCGATCACGTTTCGTTTGCCGCCAACCATGCCGGCACGCAGCCGTTCCAGACCGTGGCGTTGCCCTATGGCCAGCAAGTCCTGTGGCCCACGCATTGCGTGCAGGGCACCCACGGCGCGGCGTTGCATGCCGGGCTGGAAATGCAGCATGCGCAGATGGTGATCCGCAAGGGCCATCACCGCGAGGTGGATAGCTACTCGGCCTTCATGGAGGCCGACCGCGCCACCCCGACGGGGCTCGCGGGCTATCTGCGCGAGCGTGGCGTGCGCCGGGTGTTTTGCGTGGGACTGGCAACCGATTACTGCGTTGCCTGGAGCGCGCTGGATGCCCGCGCGGCAGGGTTCGAGGCCGTCGTGGTCGAGGATGCCTGCCGTGCCATCGACCTCGACGGGTCGCTGGCGCGTGCGTGGCAAGACCTGGAAGCCGCGGGCGTGCGACGCGTGCAATCGGCCGCGCTGCTGTCCTGAAACCGAAGAATCGCCAAGCCAACCCGAGCTGACACGGCTGAACCCAGCCAACGACATATTGCATGACACTGCCGGACGTGAATGCACGCCGCAGGTCACCAGATACCAGAGATACCGAGGAGCAAGACATGAAAGAGGCAGTCATCGTTTCCACCGCACGTACCGGCCTGGCCAAAAGCTGGAAGGGTGCTTTCAACATGACCCACGGCGCGACCCTGGGCGGCCATGCGGTCCAGCACGCCATTGCGCGCGCCAAGATCGACGCCGGCGAAGTGGAAGACGTGCTCATGGGCTGTGCCAACCCGGAAGGCGCCACCGGCGCCAATATCGCGCGCCAGATCGCGCTGCGCGCRGGCTGCCCGGTYACCGTGCCCGGCGCCACCGTSAACCGTTTCTGCTCGTCCGGCCTGCARACCATCGCCATGGCCGCGCAACGCGTGATCGCCGATGAAGGCGACATCTTCGTGGCCGGTGGCGTGGAGAGCATCTCCTGCGTGCAGCAGGAAATGAACCGCCACATGATCCAGGAAAACTGGCTGACCAAGAACAAGCCGGAAATCTACTGGAACATGCTGCAAACCGCCGAGAACGTGGCCAAGCGCTACAACATCTCGCGCGAGCGCCAGGACGAATACGGCGTGCGCAGCCAGCAGCGCGCCTTCGCGGCTCTGGAAGCCGGCAAGTTCAACGATGAAATCGTGCCGATCACGGTGCTTGCCGGCGTGGCCGACAAGGCGACCGGCCAGCTGATGACCAAGGAAGTCACGGTCTCGGCCGACGAAGGCATCCGCGGCGATACCACGCTGGAAGCCGTGTCGAAGATCCGCACCGCCATGCCCGGCGGCGTGGTCTCGGCAGGCAATGCATCGCAGTTCTCCGACGGTGCTTCGGCGGTCGTGGTCATGGATTCGAAGGTGGCCGAGACCCGCGGCCTGCAGCCGCTGGGCGCGTTCCGCGGCTTTGCCGTGGCCGGCTGCGAGCCTGACGAAATGGGCATCGGTCCGGTGTTCGCGGTGCCCAAGCTGCTGAAGAAGGCCGGCCTGACGGTTGCCGACATCGGCCTGTGGGAGCTGAACGAAGCCTTTGCCGTGCAGGTGCTGTACTGCGCCGACACCCTGGGCATCCCCATGGACCGCCTGAACGTCAATGGCGGCGCCATCGCTGTGGGCCATCCCTATGGTGTGTCGGGCGCCCGCCTGGTCGGCCATGCGCTGATCGAAGGCAAGCGCCGTGGCGCGAAGTACGTGGTGGTGACCATGTGCATCGGCGGCGGCCAGGGTGCTGCCGGCCTGTTCGAAGTCTTCTGAGGCGGCACGGTACCGTGCGCGATTCAGCCGACCCGGTGCTGGCCGGCCAGCCCTTCCCGGTGCGGGTCGGCGCCGCGCTGGCCGCGGCGGTGGTGACCTCCGAGTACAAGATCAACTACCTGCGCCCGGCGATCGGCGGCACGCTGATCGCCCGCCTGGGCGAAGGCAGCTAGGCACGGCAGGTAAGAGACGGGCGCGCGAGCGCCTTTTTCTTTCCCCGCGCCGTTTAGAGATACAGAATTTGCGGTGCGCCATGAGAGCGCGCCGTTGTGGAGACAGCGATGATCCTTGCCGCGAGGCTTGCAGTTGATGCCGCCGCCGCCGGGTCGCGCATCTTTGATTTTCCCTTTCAGTCTGGGAGCCGTTTCCTGCCATGTCGCTGATCCTTTCCCGCCGTGACCTGAACTTCGTGCTGTACGAATGGCTCAAGGTCGAAGGGCTGACCCGTATTCCGCGCTACGCCGACCATTCCCGCGAGACCTTCGACGCCGCGCTCGATACCTGCGAGAAGATCGCCGCCGACCTGTTCGCGCCACATAACAAGAAGAACGACCAGCAAGAGCCGCATTTCGACGGTGAGACTGTCAGCATCATCCCCGAGGTCAAGACCGCGCTAAAGGCCTTCTGCGAGGCCGGCCTGATGGCCGCCGGGCAGGACTACGACATCGGGGGCATGCAACTGCCCGTGGTGGTGGAGAAGGCCGGCTTTGCCTACTTCAAGGGCGCCAACGTCGGCACCAGTTCCTATCCCTTCTTGACCATCGGCAACGCCAACCTGCTGCTCACGCACGGCACGCCGGCGCAGGTGGAGACCTTCGTCAAGCCGGAGATGGAAGGCCGCTTTTTCGGCACCATGTGCCTGTCCGAGCCGCAGGCCGGCTCGTCCCTGTCGGACATCACCACGCGCGCCGACTACGAGGGCGAATCGCCGCTCGGCCAGCAATACCGCCTGCGCGGCAACAAGATGTGGATTTCTGCCGGCGAGCATGAGCTCTCCGACAATATCGTTCACCTCGTGCTGGCCAAGATCCCCGGCCCGGACGGCAAGCTGATCCCGGGCGTGAAGGGCATCTCGCTGTTTATCGTGCCGAAATACCTGGTCAACGCCGACGGCAGCCTGGGCGAGCACAACGACGTGGTGCTGGCCGGCCTGAACCACAAGATGGGCTATCGCGGCACCACCAACTGCCTGCTGAACTTCGGCGAAGGCATGAAGTACAAACCGGGCGGCAAGGCGGGGGCCATTGGTTACCTGGTGGGCGAGGCCCACAAGGGCCTGGCCTGCATGTTCCATATGATGAACGAGGCCCGTATCGGCGTGGGCCTGGGCGCGGTCATGCTGGGCTATACCGGCTACCTGCATTCGGTCGATTACGCGCGCAACCGCCCGCAAGGCCGCCCGATCGGCCCCGGCGGCAAGGATCCGGCCAGCCCGCAGGTGCGGCTAGTGGAGCATGCGGACATCCGGCGCATGCTGCTGGCGCAGAAGAGCTATGTGGAAGGCGGGCTGGCGCTCAACCTGTATTGCGCGCAACTGGTGGACCAGGAGCGTGCTGCGGAGGGTGCCGAGCATGAACGCCTGGCACTGCTGCTCGATATCCTCACGCCTATCGCCAAGAGCTGGCCGTCGCAGTGGTGCCTGGAAGCCAACAACCTGGCCATCCAGGTGCATGGCGGCTACGGCTACACCCGCGAGTACAACGTCGAGCAGTTCTACCGCGACAACCGCCTCAACCCGATCCATGAAGGCACGCACGGCATCCAGGGCCTGGACCTGCTGGGCCGCAAGGTGGTGATGAAGGACGGCGCGGCCTTCAAAGTGCTGGGCGAAGAGATCCAGGCCACCATCGGCCGCGCCCTGGCCAGCGGCGATGCAGCGCTGGGCAGCCACGCCAAGGCGCTGGGCGCCGCCGTCAAGCGCGTGGCGCAAGTCACGCAGGCGTTGTGGGCGGCGGGCGACGCCACGGTGACGCTGGCCAACGCCCCGGTCTACCTGGAAGCCTTCGGCCATGTCGTGCTGTCGTGGACGTGGCTGGAGCAGGCACTGGTGGCGCAGGCCGCGCTGGCGGGAGCCAAGAGCCAGGAAGACCAGGACTTCTATCGCGGCAAGCTGGCTGCGGCGGCGTACTTCTTCCGCTGGGAGTTGCCCAAGGTGGGCCCGCAGCTAGACCTGCTGGCCTCGCTGGACCGCACCACGCTGGACATGCAGGACGCCTGGTTCTGAGCGGTATCCAGGCAAGACGAACGAGCGCGCGTACCGATCTGCGCGCGCGCCAAACCAAATCGGGAGACACCATGAACACCATCCAGCAATTGTTCGACCTGAAGGGCCGGACGGCGCTGATCACAGGCGGCTCACGCGGGCTTGGCCTGCAGATCGCCGAAGCGCTTGGCGAGCAGGGCGCGCGCATCGTGCTGTCGGCGCGCAAGGCCGATGAGCTGCAAGCGGCGCAAGCCCACCTCAAGGCGCTTGGCATCGATGCCGAGTGGATCGCCGCCGACGGCGCGCGCGATGCGGATATCGTGCGCCTGGCCGACGAGGCCCTGGCCAAGCTGGGCCATATCGACATCCTGGTCAACAATGCCGGCGCCACCTGGGGCGCGCCTGCCGAAGATCACCCGGTGGAAGCGTGGGACAAGGTGATGAACCTGAATATCCGCGGCGTGTTCCTGCTGTCGCAGCGCATCGGCAAGCTGTCGATGATTCCGCGCCGCTATGGCCGCATCATCAACGTGGCCTCCATCGCCGGCCTGGCGGGCAACCCGCCGGGATCGATGGAAACCATTGCCTACAACACCTCCAAGGGCGCGGTGGTGAACTTCACCCGCACGCTGGCGGCCGAGTGGGGCGAGCACAACATCACGGTGAACGCGCTGGCGCCGGGCTTCTTCCCCTCCAAGATGACGCAGGGCTCGCTGGACCGCCTTGGGGTGGATGCCATGTGCGCGTCGGTGCCGCTGCACCGGCTGGGTGACGACGAAGACCTGAAGGGCGCTGCGCTGCTGTTCGCCAGCGCCGCCGGCAAGCACATCACCGGCCAGGTGCTGGCGGTGGATGGCGGCGTGAGCGCGGTATAAAGTCCATGCTCCAATGCGGTTGGCTCATGCAGGGCGGGGCTTTCCGCCTCGCCAGCCGGCCAGCCGTACCGTCTTCGCCACACTAGCAACTATGACCAAAACCAACGGATTTCCCCTCAAGATTCCCTTCCTTGCCGATCTCGGCGTGCAATGCACCCGCATGGACAAGGAGGGCAGCGAGATCGAACTGGCGCTGGAAACGCGTCACCAGAACAGCTGGGACATGGCTCATGGCGGCGTGCTGATGACGCTGCTCGACGTGGCCATGGCCATCGCCGGTCGCGCAGCCGATCCCGATGGCCGCGGGGTGGTCACTATCGAGATGAAGACCAGTTTCATGGCACCTGGCCGCGGCAAGCTCATCGCGCGCGGCCAGTGCGTGCACCGTACCAGCACCATGGCTTTTTGCGAGGCGGAGATCGTCGACGCCGATGGCAAGACCGTGTCGCGCGGGTCGGGCACGTTCAAGTTCGTCAAGCGCTTGCCGCCGCAGCGGGCGGCAAGCGGCGCTTCGGATACCGGCGCGGACGGCTGAGGCCGCGGGACAGGGAAGGGATATTAGCCACAAGACCGGCAGGGTCACCAGAGCCGGCGGCGCGCAGCAGCTGTAAAACAAAAAAAATGGAGACAAGATGCTGTTTGAACGGATTGCCGCCACGCGGCGATTGAAACTGACCGTGCTCGCCGCCTTCGGCGCAGGAGCCCTTGCCATGTATCAGCCGGGCCAAGCCCAGAATGCACCTGTTCCTTCGGCCGGCGCGCCGGTTGCGGCACCTGCCGCGCCGGTGTTCCCGGACGCGGCCGCCACCGATCCCGTTGCGGCGGGCTGGATGCAGGGCTTTCCTCCCGCAGCCGCCAAGGTCATCAGCTTCACCCCTGCCAGCAACGGTTTCCCGCGCACGCGCTGGAGCTTTTCGCATATCCGCGAACTGGTCCCGACAGCCTCGGTCTGGCACGGGCGCGGCCCGGTTTCGGCACTGCCGCGTGCCGAGCGCGATATCGGTGGCGTGCCGTTCACCGATGCCGACGGCACCCGCCGCACGTTCAGCGACATGCTCGGCCTGACCTATACCGACGGCATCCTGGTGATGCACAAGGGCCGGGTCGTCTATGAGAAGTACTTCGGCGCGCTGGACGACCATACGCCGCACATCGCCATGTCGGTCACCAAGTCCTTCGTCGGCACGCTGGCCGCCATCCTGGTGGCGGACGGCAAGCTAGATCCCGCCGCGCCCGTTACGCGCTACCTGCCGGAGATGGCGGGCACCGCCTACGGCGATGCGACCGTGCGCGAAGTCATGGACATGACGGTGGGCGTCAAGTACTCCGAAAACTACGCTGACCCCAAGGCCGAGATCTGGGACTACAGCCGTGCCGGCGGCATGATGCCGCGCGAGCCCGGCTATGCCGGACCCAAGACGTTCTACGAATTCCTGGCCACCTTGAAGAAGGAAGGCGAGCATGACCAGGCCTTCGCCTACAAGACCGTCAATGCCGAAGTCCTGGCCTGGATCGTCAAGCGCGTGTCCGGGCAGTCGCTGGCCAAGCTGCTTTCCGAGCGCGTCTGGCAAAAAATGGGCGCGGAGAACGATGCCTACTTCATGGTGGACAGCATCGGCAGCGAGTCCGGTGGCGGTGGCCTGAACACCACGCTGCGCGACCTGGCCCGCTTTGGCGAGACCATGCGCAACGGCGGCCGCTTCAACGGCCAGCAGGTCATCCCGGCCGAAGTGGTGGCGGACATCCGCCGCGGCGGCGATCCCGCCAAGTTTGCCAAGGCTGGCTATGCCACCTTGCCCGGCTGGAGCTACCGTTCGATGTGGTGGGTCTCGAACGACGACCACGGCGTGTTCGAGGCGCGCGGCATCCACGGCCAGCGTATTTACGTCGATCCCAAGGCGGAACTCACCATCGTGCGCTACGCCTCGCATCCCATCGCGGCCAACGGCGCCAACGACCCCGTCACGCATCGCGCGTATCGGGCACTGGCGCTGTCATTGATGAAATAACCAAACAAGCCGGCAAGCTGACCCGCTAGCTGGCAACGACCCACAACGAACGACAAAGGGCGAGTGTCCTTGTCCATTTCACTGTAAGGAAGCCATCATGTCGAACACCTACAAGCGCATCGTCCTGGCATCGCGTCCCACTGGCGCCGTGACCCCTGACAACTTCCGCCTGGAAGAGGTGCCCGTGCCCGAGATCGGCGAAGGCGAGGTGCTGGTCCGCAATCATTTCCTGTCGCTCGATCCGTATATGCGCGGCCGCATGAACGACGGCAAGTCGTACGCTACCCCGCAGCCGCTGGGCGACGTGATGATCGGCGGCACGGTTGGCGAGATCGTGGCGACGAAGAACCCCAAGTACGCAGTCGGCGACAAGGTGGTCGGCATGTTCGGCTGGCAGGAAATGGGCGTCACCAACGGCCTCGGCATCCAGAAGGTCGATACCACCCATATTCCGCTGTCGGCCTACCTCGGCTCGGTCGGCATGCCCGGCGTCACGGCCTGGTATGGCCTGAACAAGATCATCCAGCCGAAGGCCGGCAAGACCATCGTGGTGAGCGCGGCCTCCGGCGCGGTCGGCAGCGTGGTGGGCCAGCTGGCCAAGCTCCAGGGCTGCCGCGTGGTCGGCTTTGCCGGCGGCAAGGACAAGTGCGACTACGTGGTCAATGAACTCGGCTTCGATGCCTGTGTTGACTACAAGGCGGCCAAGGACAGCAAGGAGCTGTACACGATGTTCAAGGAAGCCACCCCGGATGGCGTGGATGGCTACTTCGAGAACGTCGGCGGCGAGATCCTCGACACCGTGCTGGCCCGCATGAACGCCTTTGGCCGCATCGCCATCTGCGGCATGATCGCCGGCTACGATGGCCAGCCGATGCCGCTGAAAAACCCGCAGCTGATCCTGGTGTCGCGCCTGACCGTGGAAGGCTTTATCGTGTCCGAGCACATGGACGTGTGGCCGCAAGCGTTGCAAGAGCTGGGCACCGCGGTGGCGCAAGGCAAGCTCAAGTTCCGCGAGAGCATTGCGCAAGGCCTGGCGAGCGCGCCGGAAGCGTTCATGGGCCTACTCAAGGGCAAGAATTTCGGCAAGCAACTGGTCAAGCTGGTTTAAGTCCGTAGTTGCCGCGCGCCGCTTCGATGCCTGCGCGCGGCAGCGGTAAAAAACAAGGAGATTCTCCATGAACGCCCCTGCAGAAAGCACCAAGCCCCAGGCCGACCAGGACGAAATGGCCGCCGGCCTGTCCGAAGCGGTCAAGGCCAAGTACCGCGTACTGCCGCGCCCGCCGAAGTTCGATACGCCGGCAGAGGAGCGCCTGCACCGCAAGCAGCGGCTGGCCGCGGCCTTCCGTTTGTTTTCCAAGTTCGGCTTCGACGAAGGCGTGGCCGGCCACATCACCGCGCGCGATCCCGAGTTCCCGGATACGTTCTGGGTCAACCCGTTCGGCGTGCATTTCAGCCAGGTCAAGGTGTCCAACCTGATCCGCTGCGATCACCATGGCGACGTGGTGGAGGGCGATTACCCGGTCAACGCCGCGGCCTTCGCCATCCATTCGCGCGTGCACCAGACCCGTGAAGACGCGGTCGCCGCCGCGCATTCGCATAGCACCTATGGCCGCGCCTGGTCCACGCTGGGCCGCACGCTCGACCCGCTGACGCAGGACGTGTGCGCCTTCTACAACGACCATGCTCTCTATGACGATTTCGGCGGCGTGGTGGTGGAGTTGGACGAAGGCCAGCGCATCGCCAACGCGCTGGGCAGCAACAAGGCCGCGATCCTGCAGAACCATGGCCTGCTGACGGTGGGCAAGACGGTAGACGAAGCTGCCTGGTGGTTCATCACCATGGAGCGCTCATGCCAGGTGCAGTTGCTGGCCGAGGCCGCCGCCGCGCGCACCAATGCGCCGCTGAAGGTGATCTCCGACGCCGCGGCACGCCAGGCGTACTCGATCGTCGGCACCGCGCAGGCGGGCTGGTTCCAGTTCCAGCCGCTGTACGCCCGCATCGTCAAGGAACAGCCCGACCTGCTGGATTGAAGTCATGGCCGCCTTTGCTCCATTCACTGGCAAGGTCGTGCTGATCACCGGCGCGTCCGACGGCATTGGCGCCGAACTGGCCCTGCTGCTGGCGCAGCAGGGTGCGCGGCTTGCGCTGGCGGCGCGCCGTGTCGACATGCTGCAGGCGCTGGCGGAGCGCATCCGCCGCCAGCACCCAGCCGCCGACGTCGGCGTGTGGCGCGTCGACGTGTCCGATGAGTTCGACTGCCGGCGGCTGGTGGCCACGGTGGTGGCGCAGTATGGCGGGCTCGACGTGCTGGTCAACAATGCCGGCGTGTCCGCCCACGGCTACTTCGAACAGGTATCGGACTACAGCTACTACGAGCAGGTCATGCGCGTGAACTACTTCGGCGCCATGTGGTGCACGCGCGAGGCGCTGCCGCACCTGCGCGAGCGCGGCGGCCTGATGGTGGCGGTGTCAAGCCTGGCCGGCAAGATCGGCGTGCCGGGCCGTACCGCCTACTCGGCCAGCAAGTTCGCGCTGGCGGGATTCTGCGAGGCGCTGCGGGCCGAGCTGCGCGGGTCTGGCGTGGATGTGTGCGTGGTGTTCCCCGGCGTGGTGGCGACCGATACGCGCATCAATGGCTTCGGCCCCGACGGCCGCCCACTGGGCGAGAGCCGGCTGCGCGAGGAGGGGGCCATGAGCGCACAGGAATGCGCGCGCCAGATGCTGGCGGCCATGGCCGCGCGCAAGCGCGAACTGGTGATGACCGGCAAGGGCCGCCTTGGGCTGTGGCTTAAGCTGCTGGCGCCGCGCCTGGTCGAGAACATGGCGCTCAAGGCCCTGAAGCAAACGGGGCGGTAGTGCGGTTGACAGCGTGACAGAGGAAATCGAGCAATAGCAGGCACGCGCCTTGCTCATACCCGTGGCGACATCCGCCCGACGCACCGGCAGCAGGCATAAGAGAAATTTCAGGCTGAGTTTAATCTGGCTATAGATTGGCAATAGATTGGCTTCAGACTGGCAACACAAGCGATTCCGACACCATGGCAGACCTTATCCTTCACCAGTATGCAACGTCGCCGTTCTCCGAGAAGATCCGCCTGCTGATGGGCGCGAAGGGCCTGGCGTGGCAAGCGGTGGAAATCCCGCCCATCATGCCAAAGCCGGACGTGGTGGCGCTGACCGGCGGCTACCGCCGCACCCCGATCCTGCAGGTGGGGGCCGACATCTATTGCGACACCGCGTTGATCTGCGAGGTGATCGACAGCGCGGCGCCCGCGTGCCCGCTTTATCCCGCCGCGCAAGCCGCCACCGCGCGCCTGGTCGCTGGCTGGCTCGATACCGCGCTGTTTACCGCCGCCGTCACCTACCTGTTCCAGCCGGCCGGCGCGCAAAGCATGCTGGGCCACCTCACTCCCACGCAAATGCAGGCTTTCTCGGCCGATCGCAAGGCCATGCGTGGCGAGACCAATGCGCTGCGCATGCCGCTGCCCGAGGCCATCGCCATGCTGCATGAAACCTTCGGGCGGCTCGAGCAGCAATTCAAGGCGGGCGTGGCGCATGTGGCCGGGGCCGAGCTGTCGGTGGCGGATTTTTCGCTGTACCACAATGTCTGGTTCATCCAGCGCGCCAGCGAGCTGGCCAAGCTGTTGGATGCGTATCCGGCGGTGCAAGCCTGGTATGCGCGTATGAAGGCCTTTGGCCATGGCACGGTGCGGGTGGTCAGCGCGGAGTCGGCGCTGGAAGTGGCACGGCACGCCGATCCGGCCGCGTTGCCTGGCGGGGTGGCTGCCGGCAGCGGCTTCGAAGCGGGCGACGCGGTCACCGTGACGCCAACGGATTACGCGCGCGATCCCGTGGCCGGCGTGCTGGTGGCGCTGGACGCCCACCGTGCCACATTGCGCCGCCAGGACCCGCGTGCGGGCGCGGTCAACGTGCATTTCCCGCGCCAAGGCTATCAAGTGCAGCACGCGGGCTAAGACCCGCGCGGCAAGGCAACCCCATAACAACGACAGCAAACGAGAGGCAGACAACATGAAGCAATTCCAGGGCAAGGTGGCAGTGATCACCGGCGGTGCATCGGGCTTCGGCAAGGAATTCGCCAAGCTGGGTGCGGGACTCGGCATGAAGCTGGTGCTGGCCGACGTGCAGGAGGACGCACTGGATGCCACCGTGGCGGAGTTCAAGGCGCAAGGCGTGCCGGTGATCGGCGTGCGCGTGGATGTGTCCAAGGCCGAACAGGTGCAGGCACTGGCCGATGCCGCCATCGCCACCTTTGGCCAGGTCAACCTGCTGTTCAACAACGCCGGCGTGGGCGCGGGCGGCCTGATGTGGGAAAACACCGAGCGCGACTGGGAGTGGGTGCTGGGCGTCAACCTCTTTGGCGTGATCCACGGTGTGCGCATCTTTACCCCGCTGATGCTCGCGGCGGCGGCCAAGGACTCGTCGTTCGAAGGCCATATCGTCAATACGGCCTCCATGGCCGGCTTGCTCAGCCCGCCCGCGATGGGCGTCTACAACGTATCCAAGCACGCCGTGGTTTCCCTGTCCGAATCGCTGTACCAGGATCTCAGCCTGGTCAGCGAGCAGGTGCGCTGCTCGGTGCTGTGCCCGTATTTCGTGCCGACCGGCATCACGCAATCGGGCCGCAACCGGCCGGCCGGGCTGGCCAATGACGCCCCGCCCACGCGCTCGCAACTGGTGTCGCAAGCCATGTCGGACAAAGCGGTCAGTTCGGGCAAGGTCATGGCCGCCGAAGTCGCGCAGCTCACCTTCGATGCCATCCGCGACAACGGCTTCTATATTTACTCGCATCCGCAGCAGCTGGATCCCGTGCGGCAGCGCTTCGAAGATATCATTAGCCAACGCAACCCAAGCGACCCGTTCGCCGACAAGCCGGAAGTGCGCGCCGGGCTTATTGCCGCCTTGCGCGGATAACCGAGGGGGAGCCGCCAGGTGCGGCCAGCAGCAAGTCCACCAGAGACAGCCATTGCGGCAAGGGAGGAATACATGACCAAACCTGCAGTCATTCGCCATCTGCAGTACGCCACCTTGCCCAATGGCACGCGCCTGCACTACGCCAGCGCCGGCGAGCGCGGCAAGCCGCTGGTGCTGTTCGTGCATGGCTTCCCCGAGTTCTGGTACGAGTGGGAAGCCCAGTTGGCCGAGTTCGGCAAGACCCACTTCGCCGTGGCGCCGGACCTGCGCGGCTTCAACCTATCAAGCAAGCCCGCGGAAGTCGAGGCCTACCGTCCCCGCCACATCGTCGAGGACCTGGTCCAGTTCATCAACGCGCTGGGCTACTCACATTGCGTGGTGGTGGCGCACGACTGGGGCGGGGCAATCTGCTGGAACCTGGCCATCCAGTTTCCGCAGATGGTGGAGCGGCTGGTCATCATCAATTCGCCACATCCCTATGTGTTTGCCAAGGCGCTGACCAGCGATCCCCAGCAGCAAGCCGCCTCGGCCTATATGAACTGGCTGCGCGAGCCGGGATCGGAACAGGCGCTGGCGGCGGACGGCTTCGCCAAGCTCGAGGGCTTCCTGAACGGGCAGGGCAAGCAGCCCGCGCCCTGGTTCACCGGCGAGACCCGCGAGAAATACCACGCGGCCTGGTCGCAGCCCGGCGCCGGCGGCTCTCACTCGCTGACCGGCGGTGTGAACTATTACCGCGCGTCGCCCATGCATCCGCCGGGTCCTGGCGAGACGCCTCCCGATATCTCCAGGCTCGATCCCGCCGCCTTCACCGTGCGTGTGCCAACGCTGGTGGTCTGGGGCGAGCGCGACACCGCGCTGCCCAAGAGCCTGCTGGATGGCCTGGACAAGTTCATCCCGGACATGCGGCTGGAACGCATTCCGGATGGCACCCACTGGGTCATCCACGAGCAGCCGGAGCGCATCAACCTGTTGATCCGGAGCGCTTTGCCCTGATTTGTCGTGCATGCCAGGCCGCGTCAGGCACGCGCGCCTGCGCTGGCCCGGTCGGAACCCTCCGCACTGTGCATGGGGCGGGGTGGCGCCTGCTGCTACATTGACCTGATTCGACGGCGCCAGTGCGCAAGGAAGGTCAAGATGAAGACGATCGGACTGATCGGCGGCATGAGCTGGGAATCCTCGGCCGAGTATTACCGCCTGATCAACCAGGACATGAAACAACGTCTCGGCGGCCACCATAACGCGCGCAGCGTCATGGTCACGGTCAGCTTCGAGCAGATCAAGGCACTGCAGCACGCGCAACGCTGGGACGAACTCGGCGAAGCCATGCGGCAAGCCGCCCTGCAGGTACAGGCCGCCGGCGCGGATTTCGTGCTGCTCTGTACCAACACCATGCACCGCGTGGCCCCTGTCCTGGAAGCCGCGCTCGACATTCCCTTTCTCCACATCGTCGATCCCACCGCGCAAGCATTGCGCGCCGCCGGCATCCGGCGCGTGGGCTTGCTTGGCACGGCCTTCACCATGGAGCAGGACTTCTATCGTGGCCGCATGCAGGACAAGCACGGCATCGAAGTCGTGGTCCCGGACGCCGCCGACCGCGCGCTGGTCCACGGGATCATCTACGACGAGCTATGCCACGGCATCGTGCGCGACGCCTCGCGCGATGTGTACCGGCGGATTATCGGTGGCTTGCAGGCGCAGGGCGTGGGCGGGGTGATTCTGGGCTGCACCGAGATCGCGCTGCTGATCGGGCAGGATGATGTGGCGCTGCCGGTGTTCGATACCACGGCTTTGCATGCGCAGGCCGCGGTGGGGCTGGCGTTGGAGCGGGTGGTGGTGGCGAATTAGGTCGGGAAGGGGAYGGGTTCGGGTCGCATCGCAGGCGTTGTCGCAAAGGACTTGTTTTTTTATATCCGAATCAGTATATTCGAGCGATGAAGCTAATCCGATTCCTCGGAAACTCGCTCAAGTCCTTGCGAGAGTTCCCGGAGCCTGCCAGGCAAGATGCCGGCTATCAACTAGACAAGGTCCAGCGTGGGCAGCAGCCAGACGACTTCAAGCCCATGCCCGACATTGGCAAGGGTGTGGAAGAGATTCGCGTGTGGGACGATTCAGGAACCTATCGTGTGGTCTACACGGCAAGGTTGGCCGACGCGGTCTATGTACTGCATGCCTTCCAGAAGAAAACACAGACCACGTCGCAGCGCGATATCGATCTAGCCAAGATCCGGTACACGGAGCTCATGAGAGGTGCCAAATGACTGACATCGAGACTTTTAACAGCGTGTGGGATGCCATTGCGGACACCCCAGAACAAGCCGCCAATCTCCGCGCGCGGGCGGAATTGATGCAACAAATCGCGGCTATCATCAAGTCCAATGACTGGAAACAGGCTGATGCGGCCAGCCATTGTGGAGTTACCCAACCGCGGATCAATGACCTACTGCGTGGGCGCGTATCCCGGTTCTCCCTTGACGCACTGGTGAATATCGCTACTGCCCTCGGCCGGCGTGTGCATATCGAATTGGATGCCGCCTGAGTACGGTAACGTCTCTCGCGGGAAAGCCCGAGGTTGCAGGCGAAGAAGAGAAGACCCGGAAAGAGGGCGGCGACAGTGAAGGAAGACAGCAAAACGAAACGGGAAATCGCAGGAGAATGCCGATTTCCCGTCAGCCATTTAGCTCAACCTGTGCCGATACAACCGGTAATTCTCGTCATCAAAGCAGACAAAACTGACCTGCTCGATGGTGGGTGCGGCCACCAGGGCCTTGCGTACCGCCTCGATGGCAATATCCACGGCGCGCTCGCGCGGGAAACCGTAGATGCCGGTGCTGATATTGGGAAAGGCGATGGTGCGCAGCTTGTGCTGCGCGGCTAGCGCGATGCTGGCCTGGTAGGCGCTGGCAAGGAGGGCGTCTTCGCCGTGGTCGCCCCCTTGCCAGACCGGGCCGACCGCGTGGATGACGTAAGGCGCGGGCAGCAGGCCACCGGTGGTGATCACCGCCTGGCCGGTGGGGCAGCCGCCCTTGGTTTCGCGAATGCCGCGACAGGCGGCCATGATGGCGGGACCGCCAGCGCCGTGGATGGCGCCGTCGACACCGCCGCCACCGAGCAAGCCGCTATTGGCGGCATTGACGATGGCGTCGACTTCCATGCGGGTGATGTCTCCGTGCAAGACCTGCAGGTGTTCCCCTGTCATGACCTCTTCTCCGTGCTGGGTGGTAAAGCTGGATCGCCCCGGCTGTTCCGCGCACCTGTGCTGCCGGCCCGCCGCGGCACTTACATGGATTCCGCCAGCATACGCCGATAATCCGCGGCGCTGGCCTCTTTCGGGTTGGTCTTGTGGCAATGGTCGACCAGTGCGCCGGCGATCACCTTGTCGAACATATCTTCGGTGACACCCATCTGGCGCAGACCAGTGGGCAGCCCGAGGCGCGCGGTCATGTCGTGCACGGCCTGGGCCAGGTCGGCGCCCTGGGGCAGGCCCATGGCGTGGCGCAGGCGGGCGTAGCGGTTGTCGCGCACCACGCTGGGCGCGTCTGCGTTGAAGCGCAGCACCGCCGGCATCACCACCGCATTCAGGGTGCCGTGGTGCAGGCCGGTCTTGCCGTCCACCTTGAGGCCGCCGAGCGGGTGCGATAGCGAGTGCACGCAGCCCAGTCCCTTCTGGAAGGCCATGGCGCCCTGCATGGAGGCGCTCATCATGTTCAGGCGCGCGTCGCGGTCCTGGCCGTCGCGGGTGGCGCGTTCGATATGCTTCCAGCCGCGCTCCAGGCCGTCCAGGGCGATGCCGTCGGCGGGCGGGTTGAAGGCTGGCGCCAGGAAGGTTTCCACGCAATGCGCGATGGCATCCATGCCGGTCGCGGCGGTCAGGCCGGCCGGCAGGCCGAGCGTGAGGCCCGGGTCGCAGATGGCGGATTTCGGCAACAGGTGCCACGAGTGGAAGCCGAGCTTGCGGCCGTCTTCCAGGATGATGATGGCGCCGCGCGCCACCTCGCTGCCGGTGCCCGAGGTGGTCGGCACGGCGATCAGCGGCGCGGCGCGCTCGGTGATCCTGGCGCTGCCGCCTTCGATGGTGGCGTAGGTGGTCAGCTCGCCGGGATGGGTGGCAAGGATGGCGATGCCCTTGGCCAGGTCGATGGAGGAGCCGCCGCCGACCGCGATCAGCCCGTCGCAGCCGCTATCCCGATACTGCGCCGCGGCCTTCTTGACCATGGCTTCGGTCGGATTGGAGGGGGTTTCGTCGAAGATCTCGTGCGGCAGGCCGCCCAGGGCCGCGACAGCCTGCTGGGCCACACCGGCGGCAACCACGCCTTTGTCGGTGACGACCAGCGGGCGCCGGATGCCGATGCGCTCGCACTCTGCCTTGAGCTGGCTGATGGTGCCGAAATCCAGGTGGATGTGGGTCAGGTAATAAATGAAGGCCATCTATGCTGTCTCCGTCGATGAGGGTTTTCTATTTCTTCTGGTTTCTGACTTCTGGCTTTTCTGACGATGGTCGATGATCGCGCAAAACCTGCCGCCCTGACCAGCCCCAGGGAAATTTCATCTGCTTTGCTGCAGAAACATCTGGAATCATACTAAAATCGAACGATCGTTCACAATTCGAACGCCAGCGGCGCTGACGCCACTGGGGATTCGGCTGCTGCCGAAGGTTCATTGCTACTGATTCTGAGTGTCCATGTCCGCTGTCCCGCCTGATTCCACCGCTGCGCCCGCCCAGCCTGTGCCTGCCTTGCCCGGCATGCCGCCGGTGC
Organism: Cupriavidus sp. 05L411; assembly: GCF_056398045.1. Taxonomy (NCBI): domain Bacteria; kingdom Pseudomonadati; phylum Pseudomonadota; class Betaproteobacteria; order Burkholderiales; family Burkholderiaceae; genus Cupriavidus; species Cupriavidus sp. 05L411. The sequence continues at coordinate 63,658 of NZ_JBFTOQ010000023.1, forward strand.
CGCTGGACCCGCAGGTGGCGGCGTTGCTGGAGCTGATCGGGCGCGTGAAGCGTCCGTCCATCCATGAACTGGACCCGGCCGACGCCAAGACCGCGTACGAAAAGAGCGCGCCCATCATGGATATCGCGCCGCTGGCTGTGCACAGCGTGGAAAATCTGACGGTAGCCGCGCGCGATGGCTACGACATCCCGGTGCGGCTGTATGCGCCGCGCGAGGCCAGCTGGGCCGAGCCGTTGCCCTTATTGGTGTACTTCCATGGCGGCGGCTTCACGGTGGGCAGCGTCAACTCGCACGATCCCCTGAGCCGGCTGCTGTGCATGCAGGCGGATTGCATGGTGCTGTCGGTGGACTACCGGCTTGGCCCGCAGTGGAAGTTTCCTCATGCGGCGAACGATGCGTTCGATGTCATGGCGTGGGTGTTCGCCGAGGCTGCGCGCCTGGGCGCCGATGCCAGCCGTATCGCCCTGGGCGGGGACAGCGCGGGTGGCACCCTGGCCAGCGCCTGCGCCGTGCACGCGCGGGATCTGGGCCTGGAGCCTGTCCTGCAGATGCTGATCTATCCCGGCACCTGCGCCCGCCAGGACACGCCTTCGCATCGCGCGCTGGCCGATGGCTATCTGCTGACCGCGCCGATGATCCAGTGGTTTTTCTCGCAATACCTGGACAGCGAAACCAGCCGCGACGACTGGCGTTTTGCCCCGCTGGACGGTGGCGGCACGGGGGCCGACGTGCGCGGCTGCTGCCCGGCCTGGATCGCCGTGGCAGGCTACGACCCGCTGCACGACGAAGGCGTGGCCTACGCGGCCAAGCTGCGCGCCGCGGGCGTGCCGGCGCAAGTGGCTGACTACCAGGGCATGATCCACGATTTTTTCAAGCTGGGACGCTTTGTCCCGGCGGTGGCCGGCGCGCATGGCGACGCGGTCGCCGCCTTGCGCGCTGCCTTCGACGGCTGAGCGGGACTTGCCGGCACGGGCCGGCAGCCAGATCGAAGCGGTCGCAGAACCCCAGGTTTCATTGGCTTTACGTGTAGTGCATTACTTGTAGCAGTAGCAAAAGGAGACACAGACTCATGCAACGCCGCCATTTCCTCGCCCATGCGGGCGCGCTCGCCGCCACCGCGGCTACCCTGGGGCTGGCCAGCGCGCCGGCCCTGGCGCAGGCGGACAATTTCCCGCAACGGCCGATTCGCCTGATCATCGGCTATACCGCGGGCGGTTCCACCGACCTGCCGTTCCGCGTGCTGGCGGAAAACGCTTCCAAGATCCTCGGCCAGCCGGTGATCATCGAGAACAAGCCTGGCGCGGGCGGGGTATTGCCCGCCCAGCTGATGCAATCGACCCAGCCGGACGGCTACACGCTGGCGCAGGTAGCCATGCCGGTCTACCGCCTGCCGTACACCACCAAGATCAACTGGGATCCGGTCAAGGACTTGTCGTACGTGATCAACCTGGCCGGCTACTCGTTTGGCCTGGTTGTGCCGGTGGATTCGCCGATCAAGACCATGCAGGACTACATCGCCTACGCCAAGGCCAACCCGGGCCGCCTGACCTACGGCTCGCCGGGCTCGATGACCACGCTGCACCTGACCATGGAAGAGCTGGCCATGAAGCAGAACGTGCAGTTCTCGCATATTCCGTACAAGGGCAACTCGGAATCGATGCAGGCCCTGCTGGGCGGGCACGTGATGTCGGTGGCGGACACCCCGGCCTGGGCACCGTACGTGGAGTCCGGCAAGCTGCGCCTGCTGTCGACCTGGGGCGAGAAGCGCTCGGCGCGCTTCCCCAATGTGCCGACGTTGAAGGAGCTGGGCCTGGGCATCGTGCAGACCTCGCCGTTCGGCGTGGTGGCACCCAAGGGCACCGATCCGAAGATCGTCAAGAAGCTGCACGACGGCTTCAAGAAGGCCATGGAAATGCAGAACTACCGCGATGCGCTGGCCAAGTTCGACATGGAGCCGTTCTACATGAGCAGCGAGCAATACGCGCACTTCGCCGCCGATACGGTCAAGAAAGAGAAGGCCATTATCGACAAGCTGGGGCTGAACAAGCCGCAATAAGCCTGACTTAGAGGCCATTTCAAAAAGATTCTGGCGTCGTTGCGCGGCCTTGCCGTACCAGTTGTACTGTCTGCGGCCGCGCGCCTAGCCAGAACCGCTTCGCTTCATTTTGAAACAGCCTCCTAGCCGCTTTATGCCGGCGCCGCCCTGTCCGGGGCCGGCGCCGTTTTCATATCAGGCCGATATCTGGCCGGCAATCAAGGAGGGACGCTGACATGGCGAAGGAAGATTTCCGTCACGGCATGCCGCTGCGCGTGCGTTGGGCCGAAGTGGATCCGCAGTCGATCGTGTTCAATGCGCACTACCTGACCTACTGCGATATCTGCGTGACGGAGTACTGGCGGGCGGTGGGGATCCGGTATCCGGAGGATGTGCTGCACGCGCACGGCGTGGACATCTTTGTGGTGAAGTCCACGCTGGAGTATCACGCGTCCGCGCGCTTTGACGACATGCTGGAGATCCGGGGGCGGATTGCGCGCCTGGGCCGCTCCAGCATGTTGTTCCGCGTGGAGATGTACCGCGGCGACGAGCACCTCGTCACGGGCGAGATCGTCTATGTCTGCGCGGATCCCGCTACGCAGAAGTCGGCGCCGATTCCGGGGCCGGTGCGGGAAACGATCACGGCGTATGAAGTGGTGAAGCCGGACGCTTGATCTGTCCGGCTTTCGTGGTTTCAGGTGCGGCGGCGTTGGCCTGCGTGCAAGCCAGCGCCGCTACAAGACGCGTCTGCGGGTTCAACGCGCCGCTATGCCCGCATCCTCGATATACGCCCGGATCACCGCATCGAAATCCTCGTCGCCCTGGAACCCCAGCGCCAGCGCGCGCTCCGTATTCCATGCGGCAGGCCAGGTGCCGACGATATTCTCGATGCGCGCCTCGCGCTCCCAGCTCACGCGATCCGCCACGGTGTCGCCGGCCACGCGCCGCAACGCCGCCACCATCTCCTTGGGCGTGACCGACAAGCCGGGCAGGTTCACCGTCCGGCGTTCGCCAAGCTTGGCACCATCGATCTCCATGCCCCGCGCCAGCGCGGCAATCGCCCCGCGCGGGGACAGCAGCCACAGCGGCGTTCCCGGCGAGACCGGGCAATTGGCGGCAACGCCTGCCAGTGGCTCGCGGATGATGCCGCTGGCGAACGACGAAGCCGCGGCATTGGGCTTGCCTGGCCGCACGCTGATGGTCGGCAGGCGAAGCACGCGGCCGTCGACAAAGCCGCGGCGGCTGTAGTCCGACAGCAGCAGCTCGCCGATGGCCTTCTGCGCGCCGTAGGAGGATTGCGGATTGAGCGCGGTATCGTCCTGCACCACAGCGGGCAGGGTGCCGCCGTACACTGCCACCGAACTGGTGAACACCACGCGTGGCCGGCTGCCATGTTTCACGTGAAGCGCCCGGCAGGTTTCCAGCAACGCGCGCGCGGCATCCAGGTTCACGCGCATGCCCAGGTCAAAATCCGCCTCGGCCTGGCCGCTGACCACCGCCGCCAGGTGGAACACCGCGCCGGTGTGTTCGTCGATGGCCTGCGTCAGCACGGCGGGATCCGACAAGTCGCCGGTGACCACGCGCACGCGCGCGTCGTTCAGCGCAGGCGGTGCTGCCACGTCGAGCAGCGTCAGGCCCGCGATGGCGACGGGCTTGCCGTCGATGTCCAGGGTGCCGCGCTTTAACAGCTGGCGGGCCAGTTGCAGGCCGAGAAAGCCGGCCCCGCCGGTGATCAGTACTTGCATGTTCGTTTTCCGGTTGTGCCGCCGTGGGCGGCATGGAGACAGCGACCGCTCAGGCCTTCAAGTAAGGCTTGAGCCAGGCCAAACCCGCCGAGGTACCGGCGCGCGGACGATACTCGCAGCCGATCCAGCCGTCATAGCCAAGGCCATCGATCACGTCGAACAGGTACGGGTAGTTCAGCTCGCCCAGGTCCGGCTCGTGGCGCTCGGGCACGCCGGCAATCTGGATGTGGCCGATGCCGGCAAAGTCGCGCTTGAGCTTGATGGCTAGGTCGCCTTCCACGATCTGGCAGTGGTAGCAGTCGAACTGCACCTTCAGGTTGGCCGCGCCCACTTCCTTGCAGATGGCTTGGCCGTCGTCCTGGCGGTTGAGGAAGTAGCCGGGCATGTCGCGTGCGTTGATCGGCTCGATCAGGACCGTGATGCCTTGTGCAGCCGCAGCCTGCGCGGCATGCGCCAGGTTTTCCAGGTAGCAGGCGCGATGACGCCCGTGGTCCGCGCCGGCCGGCACCAGGCCGGCCATCACGTGGATCTTGTCATTGCCGATCACGGCAGCGTATTCCAGTGCGCGGCCGAAGGCGTCGCGGAATTCGGCTTGGCGCCCGGGCAGGGCGGCCATGCCGCGCTCGCCAGCGGCCCAGTCGCCCGGCGGCGCGTTGAACAGCGCTTGCGCCAGGCCGTTGGCGTCGAGCCGCGCGCGGATTTCCGCGGCACTGTGCTCGTACGGGAAGAGATACTCCACGGCCTTGAAACCGTCTGCCGCTGCGGCGGCGAAGCGATCCAGGAAGGCGTGCTCGGTGTACATCATCGACAGGTTGGCGGCAAAACGCGGCATGCGGTGCTCCAGGAGAAGTGCGTTATTCTTGAGTTCTTGTGTTCTTGGCCTAGCGGTTGACCAGCTTGGCCGGCGTGAGCCAGACCAGCCCGGCGCCGAGCACCAGCATGCCCGACAGCACATACATGCTCGATTGCGTGCTGTGGGTGAGATCGGTCAGGTAGCCCACCATGTACGGTGCCACAAAGCCCGCCAGGTTGCCCACCGAATTCACCACCGCAATGCCCGAGGCAGCGGCCAGCCCGGACAGGAAGGCGGTGGGCAGCGACCAGAACAGCGGGGCGCAGGTCAGCACGCCGGCGGCGGCGAGCGACAGCGCGGCGATGGCCACCCCGGTATTGTGGGTAAACGAAGCGGCAATGGCAAAGCCCACCGCGCCCATCAGTGCCGGCACGATCAGGTGCCAGCGGCGTTCGCGCCGGGCGTCGGCGCTGTGGCCGAGGAAGTTCATCACCACGATGGCGCAGATAAACGGAATCGCGCTGAGCAGGCCGATATTGAGGTTGCCGGTAACGCCGCTGGTCTTGACCAGCGTGGGCATCCAGAACGTCAGCGCATATTGCCCGGTGACAAAGCAGAAGTAGATCATGCACATCCACCAGACGCGGCTGTCCTTGAACACGGCGCCGAGCGAGTGGCCGGTGCCCGAGGCGCCGGCCTGGCGCGCGTCTTCCTCGATATTGCGCTTGAGCACGCGCTTCTCGTTGGCGTCCAGCCACGGCGCCTGGTCGATGCCGTTCTTGAGCACGAACACGGTGATGATGCCGATCAGCAGCGCGGGCAGGGCCTCGATCAGGAACATCCATTGCCAGCCGCGCATGCCGCCGTAGTCATGGAAGGCATCCATGATCCAGCCCGACAGCGGGTTGCCGAGCATGCCAGCCACCGGGATGCCCGACATGAACAGCGCGATCATCTTGGCGCGCCGGTTGGCCGGATACCAGTAGGTCAGGTAGAGGATCACGCCGGGATAGAAACCCGCCTCGGCCAGGCCGAGCAGGAAGCGCATGATGTAGAAGGTGGTGGGCGTCTTCACGAAGACGAACAGCGCCGAGATGATGCCCCACGTGATCATGATCCGCGCGATCCAGACGCGAGCGCCGAGCTTGTGCATCAGCAGGTTGCTGGGGACTTCGAACAGGAAGTAGCCGATGAAGAACAACCCGGCGCCAAGGCCGAACACGGTTTCGGAAAACGCCAGGTCCTGCGCCATCTGCAGCTTGGCGAAGCCCACGTTGACGCGGTCCAGGTAAGCAATGACGTAGCACAGCATCAGGAACGGCATGATGCGCCAGAACACCTTGCTATAAGCGCGTTTCTCGATGTCGCGGTCGATGTCTTGGCCGGCGCCGGTTAGCGCGGCCTGGGTGGATGCATGCATGGTTGTCTCCGTGTATCGGTTTGGTCCCGGCTTGGTTCCGGCTTGATGTCCGTTGTTAGCGGCAAACCGGGGGCGAACGCTGCCCTTGCCGCGGCCCAGGCGTTAGCGAGGGCGGGCGGCGGCCGGTTCTGCTTTGCTTGTGTTTTTGTTGTTAGGGCTTTGTCGTACCTGCGCGCGTGGTCCCTACCAGCGCGCCTTGAACGTATCGCGCAGTTCAGCCAGCGCTTGCTCGTCGAGCGGGTCAGGCTTGTCCTTGAGCATCAGCCAGAGCTTGGCGGTTTCTTCAAGTTCCTCGAGCGCGAAGGCGGCGCGCGAGACGGTGGCCTCCCACACCACCGGGCCAAGGCGCGCGAGCAGCACGCCGCGCACTTCGGCGGCAAGCTGGGCAACGCGCGCCGCCACCGCCGGGTCGCCCGGGCGATGGTAGGGAATCAGCGGGATATGCCCGACCTTCATCACGTAGTAAGGCGTGATCGGCGGCAGCACATCGTCCGGTTGCCAGGCGCCCGCCAGGCTCAGCGCCACCAGGTGGGTGGAGTGCGTATGCACCACGCCATGGGCTTGGGGGTTGTTGTCGTAGATGGCGCGGTGCAGGGTCAGCGTCTTGGACGGCTTGTCGCCGGCCACCCAGTTGCCGCCGCTGTCCACCTTCGCGATGGCGGCCGGGTCCAGCATGCCCAGGCAGGCATCGGTCGGCGTGATCAGCCAGCCGTCTTCCATGCGCGCGCTGATATTGCCGGCGCTGCCGACGGTGTAGCCACGCTGGTAGAGGCTGGCGCCGATGCGGCAGATTTCTTCGCGCAGGCTGGCTTCGGTGCTCATGCTTGCCCTCCAAGCTGGCGCAGCGCTTCGTCAAAGAAGTCCATGCCGCCGAAATTGCCGGACTTGAGCGCCAGCGCCAGCGGCTGCGCTTCCAGCGTGACGGTGGCGGGCACGCCCGGCGCGATCTGCGTGCCGATCCGCAGGGCYTGCACGSCSAGCGMCTGCACCACCGCGCCCGAGGTTTCGCCGCCGGCCACCACGAAGCGGCGCGTGCCGCGCGCTTTCAGCGCGGCGGCGATGTCCGCCAGTGCCTGCTCGACCAGATGGCCGGCGCGCTCCACGCCGAGGGCGGCCTGCACCGATTTGACCTCCTGCGGCGTGGTGGTGGCGTAGAACAGTACCGGCTCCGCATGGGCGCCCGCCAGGGCCAGCGCCTCCTCAAGCACGGGCGCGCCTTGCGCCAGCGCGAGCGGGTCGATGCGCAGGGCGGGGCGCTTGGCCACGAGCCATTGCGCCACCTGCGCATTGGTCGCCTTGGACGCGCTGCCGGCCAGCACCACGGCCGGCCCGGCCACCGGCGCCACTCTGTCGGCATCCGCGCGTTGCGGCAGCGAGCCAGCGCGGCGGAAGTTGGCCGGCAGGCCGAGCGCCAGGCCCGAGCCGCCGGTGAGCAACGGCAGGTCAGCGCACGCCTCGCCTAGCGTATGCAGGTCGGCATCGCTTACGGCGTCGGCAATCGCTAGTTTCACGCCATCGCCGCGCAAGGTGGCCATGGCCTGGCGGGCCGCGTCGCTGCCGCGCGCCACGGCGTCGTAGCGCAGCAGGCCCACCTTGGCCTGGCTCTGGCGCTGCAGCACGCGGACCAGGTTGGCGTCATCCATCGGCGTGAGCGGGTGGTTCTCCATGCCCGACTCATTGAGCAGGACATCGCCCACGAACAGGTGGCCGCGGAAGATGGTGCGGCCGTTCTCCGGGAATGCCGGGCAGGCGATGGTGAAGTCGCTGCCAAGCGCCGCCAGCAGGGCTTCGGTCACCGGGCCGATATTGCCGGCGTCGGTGGAGTCGAAGGTGGAGCAGTACTTGAAAAAGAACTGGCGGCAGCCCTGGGCTTGCAACCAGCGCAGCGCAGCCAGCGATTGCGCGATGGCATCGGCCGCCGGGATGGTGCGCGACTTGAGCGCGACCACCAGCGCATCGGCCTGCTCCACGCCGGGCAGCGCCGCGCCGCCCGCCGGCACGCCGATAGCCTGCACGGTGCGCATGCCGTTGCGCACCAGCGTGTTGGCCAGGTCGGTGGCACCGGTGAAGTCGTCGGCAATGCAGCCAAGCACGGCGCGCGAGGAAGGGTTCTGTGCAGTCATGCTGGCTTGCCTCACTCAGCCTTCTTCGCCGGCAACTCGATGCCGGGAAATATCTTGATCACGGCGGAATCGTCCTCGCCGCCGTGTCCCGCGCTGGATGCCATCATGAACATCTGGTGCGCCGCGGCCGACAGCGGCAGCGGGAACTTGCTGGTGCGCGCGGTATCGAGCACCAGGCCGAGGTCCTTGACGAAGATATCGACAGCGGACAGCGGCGTGTAGTCGCCCGACAGGATATGCGGCACGCGGTTCTCGAACATCCACGAATTGCCCGCGCTGTGGGTGATGACCTCATACAGGGCATCGGCATCCACGCCTTCACGCAGGCCCAGCGCCATGGCTTCTGCCGCCGCGGCGATATGCACGCCAGCCAGCAGCTGGTTGATGATCTTTACCTTGGAGCCGGCGCCATGCGCGTCGCCCAGCCGGTAGACCTTGCCGGCCATGGCAGCCAGCACGTCCTCGGCCAGCGCATAGGCCTCGGCCGGGCCAGAAGTCATCATGGTCATTTCGCCGCTGGCGGCGCGGGCGGCGCCACCGGAGACCGGTGCGTCCAGCAGCAGGATGCCGCGCTCGCCCAGCCGCTTGCCCAGTGCCTCGGCGAAGCCCGGCGGCACGGTCGCGCTGGCGATCACCAGCGTGCCGGGGCGCAGGCTGCTTGCCGCGCCTTGTTCGCCGAACAGCACGGCCTCGGTCTGCGCGGCGTTGACCACCAGCGTGACCACCACATCGCATTTGCCGCCGAGCTCGGCCGGGCTGGCGCAGGGGATGCCCCCCGCATCGGCAAAGCGCTGCAGCACGTCGGGCCGCAGGTCGCAGGCATGTACCTTGAAGCCGGCGCGCAGCAGGCTGTGCGCTACGCCGTTGCCCATCGCGCCGAGGCCGATGACGCCAATTGATTTGCTCATGAAGACTCCTGCCAGGAGGGCGGTGATCAGTGGATCAGTCGATCAGTGGGGAAGGCCGCGCGCGGGCGCGTCGGCAAGGTCGGTGGCGGTCTCGGGCTGCCCGCCATGGGACAGGCGCCGCGCCGCGTTGTACATATGGGTCTCGGCCGCGTTGCGCGCGGCCAGCGCGTCGCCGGCGCGGATGGCGGCCACGATGGCCTGGTGTTCCTCGCGCACCTGGCGCGAGAAATCCGCGCGGCGTGCCTCGTTGGTACGGGTCACGCGGGTGGCGGTTTCCAGGTACTGGCTCAGGAACGCCAGCGTCTTGAGAAAGAACGGGTTGCCGGTGGCTTCGGCGATGGTCCGGTGAAAGGCCACGTCGGCCGCCACGCCATCGCCGCCGGCGGCCTCCTCGGCGTCGATGCGCGCCAGCGCGGCGTCGATGGCCATCATGCTGGCATCGCTGCGGTCGCGCGCCGCCTGTGCGGCCACCTCAGCCTCGATGGCCCGGCGCAGTTCCACGATCTGCAATACCGATTCGAGCGTGGCCACATCGGTGTAGTCGATCCGCAGCGGCCGGATGCCGGCCTGCTCGGTGACGAACACGCCGCTGCCCTGGCGCGATTCCACCACGCCTTCGTGGCGCAGCCGGGCGATGGCTTCGCGGATCACGGTGCGGCTGACGCCGAATTCCTCGGACAGTACCGCCTCCGTGGGCAGCTTGTCGCCACGGCCGAAGGCGCCGCTTTCGATCTTCTCCAGCAGTTGTTCAGCAACGGTGTCTGTCAGGGCTCGGGCCGGGACTTTCTGGAACACGGGAGGCCTCAGGTGATTAGGTAATATGGTCATCATACAAATTTTCTGTGAAGAGTGCGGATCGGGAATTACCCCTACCCCTTTCTCCATGCGGCATTGCAGCAATGGTCGGCGTCGCTTGCCCCCGCCGTGGCCGGAGTATCATGGCGTCCGCCCCTCTGGCCGTTTTTTCACCGCTTTGCGCTTTGCGCACCGAATAACTATGACGATCACCATCCGCCTCGCCCCCTGGTCCGAAGCCCGCGATACCGCGCGCGCCATCCGCTATGCCGTCTTCGTCGAAGAACAGGGCGTGCCGGTTGAGCTGGAATGGGACGAATGGGATGAGCCGAGCTGGCACGCCCTGGCGCTGGCCGAGGACGGCAGCGCGCTGGCCACAGGCCGCCTGCTGCCGGATGGCCACATCGGCCGCATGGCGGTGCTCAAGCCCGCGCGCGGCAGCGGCGTCGGCGCCAGGGTGCTGGATGCGCTGATGGCCAAGGCCGCGGAGCTTGGCTACCCTGAGCTGGTGCTCAATGCGCAACGCTATGCGGCACCGTTCTACGCGCGTGTGGGCTTCGAGCAGGTCGGCGAGGAATTTGAAGAGGCCGGCATTGCTCACGTGGAAATGCGCAAATTGCTGGGCTGAACGCGACGGGCGGCTTGTCGTCAGGCGCGGGCCTGCCGAGCAAACAAGGGCCGCGCCAATAGGGCGCTCGCGCTGGCCGCCAGCCACACGACCGCCCAGCCATAGCCGGCGGCTATCGCCGGGATCGCCAGCGGCACCAGGAAAAAGCCCGAAAATGCAAAGGTATTGCCCAGCCCGAGTGCGGTGCCTGCGCGGCTGGCGCCCGCGATCGTCGCCAGCTCGGTGAAGGCCACACCATGCCAGGCCGAAGTGCAGATGCCGCCCAGCACCAGGCATCCCATCAGCACCGGCGTCAGCAAGGCGTGCCAGCCCGGTGCGGCGGCACACAGCCAGGTCAGCCCCGCCAGCGTGGCGAACACAAGCAAGGTCAGCAAGCTGCAGGCGCGCATATAGGCGCGGCGGTTGCCATGGCGGTCGGTCCAGCGGCCGCTCCACACCCGCATGACGGCAGCGCCTGCCTGAACCGCCGCCACGGCCATGCCCGCCGCGGCAATGCCGATGTGGCTGAAATCGTGCAGGAAGATCGTTGCGAACGTCAGCACAGCCACTTGTGGCACGCACATCAGGCCCATGCCGCTCACCAGCCGCCAGACCTGCGCGCTTCTCAGCGGGCCGGGCCCTGCCTTGCCGGCCACGCCGCCTGCGGGCAACGTAGCGCGCGCCGGCTCGGCCGGCGGCTCGTGCATCCAGTGCCAGGCAAAGGCCGCAGTGACGCCGCAGAACACGGCCAGCGCGCCGTAGACGGCGGCAAAGCCAAAGGACTGCGCCAGCAGCGGCAGCATCAGCGCGCCAATCCCGCCGCCGGCGGGCACCGCGGTCTGGCGGATGCTCATGGCTAGGCCCCGTTCGCCTTCGCGGAACCATGCCATCACGGCGCGGCCGCTGGAGCCGTTGACGCTGCCGCCCAGCAGGCCCAGCCCCAACAGGCCTAGCGCCAGCGCGGTGTTGCCCGGGATATGGCCGGGCAGCGGCGCCACGAACACCGCCATCAACGCCAGCCACAGCGCGGTGGCCATCAAGCCGGTCAGCAGCACGCGGCGGTCGCCCCAGCGGTCGGTCAGCAAGCCCCACGGCACTTCGCTCACCGCAATGCCAAGTCCCATCATGCCCAGGCAAAAACCCAGCTCGCCATCGCTGATCCGGTAGCCGGCGCGCATCAGCACCGCCGTGGTGGGAATGCCCGAGAACGCCGCGGCAAAGCTGGCATTGGCCGCGACGCCGAGGGCCAGCACTTTCCAGCGATGGCCTGGGCCATGGCGTGGGGCGAGGGCTGCGCCGGCAGGGCCAGGCACAGCGGCAAACGGGAGCGGGGCGGGAACGCGGGGCACGGGATCATCCTTGGGAAAACGGCATATGCAAGCCTTGACGCCCTGATTCTGCCGCCGCAGAATGATCCTGAATATCAGATAATTATTGATTAAACATCCCAAATAACAGGATGGTTTGACATGGCAGCGGTGAACTTCGACCTTGATGTACTACGCAGCTTCGTCGCCGGCATGGAGCTCGGCAGCTATGCCCGGGCCGCTGACCGGCTGGGCCGCTCCACCTCGGCGGTTAGCGCGCAGCTCAAGAAACTGGAGGAGCAGGCGGGCACGGCGATCTTTCGCAAGGCCGGACGGGGACTGGCGCTGACGGAGGCGGGCGAGACCATGCTGGCCTATGCCCGCAGGCTGCTGGAACTCAACGACGAGGCCGCGGCCGCCGTGCACGGCGTGGCGCTGGAAGGCTGGGTGCGGTTCGGCCTGCAGCAGGACTTTGGCGAGGTGCTGCTGCCCGAGGTGCTCGGCCGGTTCGCCCGCGCGCACCCCAAGGTGAAGATCGAGGCACGCGTGGCGCGCAACACCGAGCTGCTGGACAGCGTGGCCGCCGGCCGCCTGGACCTGGCGCTGGCGTGGGACGATGGCGTGCGGATGCCGCATGTGGAGCAGGTGGCGATGTTGCCGATGCGCTGGATCGGGCCCGCCGCCGCGCGTGCGCCGTGGCAAGGCAACGGCCCGCTGCCCTTGGTGGCATTCGAGCCGCCATGCCGTTTCCGCTCCGCGGGCACGGCCGCCCTGGACCGCGCCGGCATTGCCTGGCGGGTGGCTTTCAGCAGCGCGAGCCTGGGCGGCTTGTGGGCAGGGGCGGCGGCCGGGCTGGGGCTGACCATCCGCACCGGCATGGGCTTGCCACCTTCCGTGCGGGCCTGGGAGCCGGGCGAGGGCGGGCTGCCTGCGTTGCCCTCGCTGGCGCTGGCGCTTTACCGCAAGGATGCCGAGCTGGAGGCACCCGCCACCCGGCTGGCAGGCATCGTGAGCGAGGCGGTTCGGGCTGCATTGCCGGCCAGGCTGGCGGCTGTGGCCTGAATGGAGCGATAACTTGCGGGGCTTGCAGCCGGCCGCCTACGCTGTACCATCGCAGTCTTTGTTTTTGCCGTCGCTTTCGCGTTGATCTTGTCTATGTCTGAAATCCGTTCCCGCCTGCTCCAGGCCTTGGCCGATGCCACGCCCGCCCTAGACCTCGACCGTGCGCCGCTGGGCGAACCGCCTGCCGGCGAAGACCTGCTCTCGGCATGGTTGCGGCCCTGGCTGGCGGAGCACTGCCTGGTCAAGGTGGACTGGTGGGATTTCAGCACGCTGGGCGTGCAGGCCGTGACGCGCCTCGCCACGCTGCGCGCGGCGGGTGTCTCGGCTATCGACGTCGACGATCTCTACGACGAAGACGGTATTCCGCTAGGTGGCGACGACTTTGATTTCGATATGGAGCCCGCCGCGCTCTACCTGGCGCACGTCAACCGCGAACTGGCGCCGCACGGGGTGCAACTGCTGGAGATCGGGCACTTTGAGGATGCATGGCTGCTGGCGGTGCGCAATGACCCCGCCGCGATCCGGGCGCTGAACGTGGCATTGCGCCCGACCGGCTTGGCGGCCCAGCTGTACTGAGCGCGCCCGCCTTAGCGCGGCGCTTGCACCGAGCCGGCGTCGCGGGCAACGCGCAGGTGTCCACGGTAGGACACCTCGCCGGTGCGGCCGTTGGCGTCGAAGCTGCGTTCGCTAAGCTCGAAGCGGCCGTCATGGCGCACGCGCAGCACGGTGCTGGCGCGGGTGCCATAGCTGGGCGAGCGGATGAAGGCGGAGGACAGCAGTTTTTCCCACTCCGGGGTCACCCCCGTGCGCGGAAGCTCGAAATCCAAGGCCTGGCGATCATTGGCCAGCAGGTCGAGATAGGGTTCGATGCTGGCGCCGGCCAGGCCGGTGTCGGCGGCAAGTGTTTCGGCGAGCGCGCCGACGCGGCTGCGCACCTTGGGCCACGGCGTATCCAGCAAAGCGTTGGATAGGCCATAGATGCCGGGCTTGAGGCGCTGCGGATAGGGCGAGGCGCCGCGGTTGCTGTACCACCAGAGCTCGCGCAGGTTGCACGCCAGCAAATTGAAGCCGTTGTAGGCGCCGGTGCGGGGCACCAGCCCGGACAGATAGGATTGCGGATCGCTGTCGCCACGCAGGAATCCGGCCACCAGCTCACCGCGCGAGCGCGCATCGGTGCGTTTTTCGGACGGGGCGCGGTAGTTGGTCAGGGCGGCAAAGCGGCCGTCGCCGGCCAGGCCCATCCAGGTGCCTGGCTCGCCGATCACTTCCGCCATGTCGCGTCCGGCCAGCACCTGGGGGGCGTCTTCCCACCAATGCACGGGCGCCGCCGGGCGGGCATAGAACTCGTCGCGGTTGCCGGCCACCACCAGGGCATAGTCCGGGTGCGATTGCCAGGCCACCAGAATCAAGCACATAGCGCTTCCTTTGCTGCATTCACTGCGGTTGCCACATTCACTGCATTGACTGCGATTTGATCATCGGCTTCGTCATTCAGGGACCAGCGCGGCGGGGCCGTTCCACGGCCACCCTCAGAGCTGGTCGATATCGACAAAACGCTCCACCTGCCGCTCGCCGCTGATCCACTGCTGCAGCCCGCTTTGCCGCCAGAGTCCGTCGAGCAGCTGGTCGAAGGCTGGCGGTACATCGGCGTAGGCTTCCATCCAGGTCTGCATGCCGTCGCGCGCCTCGGGCCTGCGTAAGAGCGTACCACCAATTCCGCTCGCTTCGGCAACGGTCTCCATCCAGCGGTGCCAGTGCGCGATGGCCTCATCGGCGCGGGCTTCCGGTACCCGGAAATAGACGTACAGGTGGTCGCTCATGGCTATTCCCAGTGTTGCCAGGGGTTCAGGCGGCGTCGCCGAAGGGGACCGCATAGGGCAGCTCGCCCACGCGCACCGGGCTGCCGGCAGCACTGCCCAGGTGCAGGGCGCCACCCGCCGCATCGATCTTCAGTTCGGCCAGGCCATCCCAGCCGCCTTGTGGCGCAGCGGCGGCATTGACCACCATGCCGCAGGGCTGCTCAGGATCCTCGGGGCGGAAGATCTCCGTGGCCGCGCCCGGCACTTCGCCTTCGCCATGGATCAGCCACATGCGTCGTTTGAGCGTGCCGCGGTACTGGCTGCGCGCGACGATTTCCTGGCCCGGATAGCAGCCCTTGCGAAAGCTCACGCCGCCGACCAGTTCCAGGTTGATCATCTGAGGCACGAATTGCTCCTGCGTGGCTGCGGCGATGCGCGGCACGCCGGCTTGCACCTCCAGCCAGTCCCACACCACGGCATCCACCGGCACCAGCTGCGCCGACAGCGCGGCCTGGACTTCGTCGGCCTGTTCGGCCGGCAGCACCACCTGCCAGCGCGGCAGCCCGGCGCCGTCCGGCAGCCGGATCACGGTGGCGCTGGCGGCCGCGGCGCTGGCCCAGGGCGCGGCCGGTGCGGGCAGGCCGGCCGCCTGCAGGGCGGCGGCGCCACTGGCACCTGCCACGCCCAGCACCGCGCGGGCCGGCGTGAGATCGGACAGCTTGGCCTTGGCGCGCAGCACGAACATCGACAGGCGCTTCTGGATAGCGGGCTGCAGGTCGGCGGACAACTGGAGGACGATGCCTTCCTCGTCACGCCACATCAGAAAGCTGGCCAGCAGCCGTCCCTTGGGCGAGCAGTAGCCGGCCAGGCGGGCGGTGCCGGCGTCCAGGTCATCCACGGCATTGGTCAGCTGGGTATGCAGGAAGCTGCCGGCGTCTTCGCCGGCAACCCGGATCAGGCCCAGGTGCGCGGGTCGGCAGACGACTCCGCTTTGACGCACGGCTTCGAACTGGGTGGCACGGTCTGGGGCAGGGGCATTCATGGCAGGTATCGCAGGCAAGGCGCGCACGGGCGCGCCGGATGGAAGGTGCAAGGAGCTACAAGCGGCTAAAGGTGCAAGGCTCCCGGTATTATATGAGGCTGTCGCCATTTCAGCCGGGATGCCCATGGTCGACACTGGGTGAACCCGGCTTTGCCGCGGTGCATTGTGCGCCGCTACTTTCTCTTTTACATGAAACGTCTTTTCCTGCGGCTGCTGCTGGTCGCCGTGATTTTCACGATTGCCGCCGCCGGCGCCTTTGCCTGGTGGGCCAATCGCCCGCTCGCGCTGACAGCCTCGCCCATTGAGGTGGTGATCAAGCCCAATTCCAGCGTGGCCAGCGTTGGCCGCCAGATCCAGCGTGGCGGGGTGCAGATGGACCCCCGCCTGTTCGCGCTGCTGGTGCGGCTTACCGGCCATGGCGCCGACCTCAAGGCCGGGGGCTATGAGTTCGACAGCAGCGCCACGCCGCTGTCGGTGATCGGCAAGATCGCCCGGGGCGAGGTCAACCACTATGTGCTCACCGTCATCGAAGGCTGGGAATTCCGCAAGATGCGCGCCGCCGTGGATGCGCATCCGGCGCTCAAGCACGATAGCCGCGGCTTGTCGGACGCGGAACTGATGAAGGCCATCGGCGCGCCGGAGCCGGCGCCAGAGGGCCTGTTTTTCCCCGACACCTACCTGTTTGCCCGCGGCAGCAGCGATCTCGAACTGTACAAGCATGCGTATCGCGCCATGCAGCGGCGCCTGACCGACGCCTGGAACGCCAGGGCGCCTGACCTGCCGTACAAGTCGCCCTATGATGCGCTGATCATGGCCTCGATCGTGGAGAAGGAAACCGGCCAGCAGGCCGAGCGCCCGCTGATTGCGGCCGTGTTCGTCAACCGGCTCAAGAAGGGCATGATGCTGCAGACCGATCCCACGGTGATCTACGGCATGGGCGAGGCGTTCGAGGGCAATATCCGCAAGCGCGACCTGCAGTCCGACACCCCTTACAATACCTACACGCGCAACGGCCTGCCGCCCACCCCGATCGCGTTGCCCGGGCTGGCCTCGCTGGCCGCCGCCACCGCGCCGGCCCCGTCCGACGCACTGTATTTCGTGGCGCGCGGCGACGGCAGCAGCCATTTCTCCAACTCGCTTCCCGAACACAACCGCGCGGTAGATAAATACCAGCGCGGCAAATAAGTCTCCCCATGCGCGGAAAATTCATCACATTCGAAGGCATCGACGGTGCCGGCAAGAGCACCCACGTGGAGTGGGTGGCGGACCGCCTGCGCGCCCGCCTGGCAGGTAACGCATCGGTCGTTACCACCCGCGAGCCCGGCGGCACTCCGCTTGGCGAGGATCTGCGGCAGTTGCTGCTGCACCGCAAGATGCATCTCGAAACCGAGGCCTTGCTGATGTTCGCCGCCCGCCGCGAACATATTGCCGAAGTCATCGAACCCGCGCTGACGCGCGGTGACTGGGTGGTTTCCGACCGCTTCACCGATGCCACCTTTGCCTACCAGGGCGGTGGCCGGGGCCTGCCGCGCGCACGGCTCGAAGTGCTGGAGACCTGGGTGCAGGATGGTCTGCAGCCCGATCTGACGCTGCTGTTCGATGTGCCGCTGGAAACCGCCAGCGCGCGCCTGGCCGGCGCACGCGAGCCCGACAAGTTCGAGGCCGAGTCGCGTGCGTTCTTCGAGCGCACACGGCAGGAATACCTGCGCCGCGCGGCGGAGTCCGCGCAGCGTTTCCGGGTCATCGACGCGACCCGGAGCATTCCCGAGATTCAGGTAGAGCTTGAGAAAATCCTCGCAACACTTTGAATTGGCTGCAGGATTCGAGAATATGGATAGGGATGGGGCTAGCCGAGCCTGGTCCTCTATCTCTCGCGCCATGCGCGTAGTTACACGAAGTTTCACCCCTAACTCACTGATCCGCATGCTTTATCCCTGGCAGAAAGAAGACTGGCAACGGCTGAACGCGCTGCGCGAGCGGCTCCCGCATGCCTTGCTCATTCACGGCCAGCAAGGCATCGGCAAACGCGACCTGGCGCTGCATTTTGCCCAGGGACTGCTGTGCGAGACGCCGCGCCCCGACGGGCAGCCTTGCGGCACATGCCCGGCCTGCCACTGGTTCAGCCAGGGCAACCACCCGGACTTCAGCGTGGTGCGCCCGGAGGCCATGGAGGCGACGGACGACGCGCAGACGGATGAAAGCGGCAAGAAGAAGGCGCCCAGCAAGGTCATCCGCATGGAGCAGGTGCGGGCCCTGATTGAAACGGTCGGCATCGGCACGCACCGCGCCGGCTTGCGCCTGGTGGTGGTGTATCCGCTCGACGCCTTGCAGCATGAGGGCGCCAACGCCTTGCTCAAGACGCTGGAGGAGCCGCCGCCGTCCACCGTGTTCCTGCTGGTGACCGACCGGCTGGATCGTGTGCTGCCCACCATCCTGTCGCGCTGCCGCCAGTTTTCCGTGCATCGGCCCACGGCCGATGCGGCCATGAGCTGGCTGAGCAGCCAGGGCGTGGGAGACGCCGAGGCGCAGCTGGCGCTGGCCGGCGGYTCCCCGCTGACCGCGCTGCATGCCGCCGAGGCCGAGGAGCAGCCGATGCAGCGCTGGCTGGTGAGCCAGCTTGGCGCMGGCGCCGGCTTCGATGCGCTGGCGGCGGCCGAGCAGGTGCAGAAGCTGCCGGTGCCGTCGGTGCTTGGCATCCTGCAGCGCTGGACGTACGATCTGCTGTCGGCCCGCTTGGCCGCAACGCCGGGGCCGCGTTATTTTCCGCGCGAGCAGGCAGCCCTGGCGCGTTGCGCACAGGCAACCGATGCGCACCGGTTGCAGGCGTTCTCCACGCGGCTGGTGGGCCATCGCCGCAGCGAGAACCATCCGCTGGCGGCTCGGCTGGTGATGGAGGCCGTGTTTCTGGAGTACCGGCAGTTGTTTCAGTAAGCCCAAGACGTTGAACAAATCCAATATGGCCTGAAGGCCAACAGTCAGTAACAAGGGGTCAGTCATGAATACAGAGGTGACAGGGGCACGGGGCGCCAGCGTTCCCGGAGCCGCAGGCTTGGCCGCCGCCGGCGGTATCGGGGCGCCGACGGTCCCGGGTGCCGCTTCCCGGCCCAACGTGCTTTCGCTGTCGATCAAGGACCAGGCGGGCCTCTATGCGGCCTACATGCCGTTCCTGCACCGCGGCGGCATCTTTGTCCCGAGCAACCGGCCCTTCCGGCTGGGCGAGCAGGTCTTCCTGGTGCTTTCGCTGGTGGACCGGCCGCAGAAGTACCAGATTGCCGGCCACGTGGCATGGATTACCCCGGTCGGCACGCCCAACAAGACGCCTGGCATCGGGATTCACCTGCCGGATGACGACAACGGCCGCAACCTGCGCCGCGCGGTGGAAGAGATCCTGGGCAAGACCATTGAGTCCGGCCGGCCCAGTCAGACGTTATAACTGACTTTAGATTTGTGGTTTAAGTATTTGATATGGTTGATTTTTGCCAAATTTTCTGGCCCGTCCGAGAAGAAATTCAACAATGAGTGATTCCGCCTTTACCGTGCGGCCCGCGCTGCAGCGTGACCTGGCCAGCATTGTCGCCATCTACAACAGCACCGTCGCTTCACGCATGGTCACTGCGGACACCGAGCCCGTGGCGGTGGAATCGCGCCAGGCCTGGTTCGATGAGCATCAGCCGGAGCGGCGTCCGCTGTGGGTGGCCGAGGACGGTGAAGGGCGCATGGCCGGGTGGCTCAGTTTTTCCGACTTTTATGGACGCCCGGCCTACGGCGCCACCGCCGAAGTCTCGATCTACCTGGATGCCACCCGCCGCGGGCAGGGCCTGGGGCGCCACCTGCTGCAGCTGGCCATCGCGCATGCGCCGCAAATCGGGGTCAATACGCTGCTGGGCTTCATCTTTGGCCATAACGCGCCCAGCCTGGCCCTGTTCGCCTCGCTGGGCTTCGAGCGCTGGGGCAACCTGCCGCGCGTGGCTGTGCTCGATGGGGTCGAGCGCGACCTGGTCATCCTCGGGCGGCATCTGACCAAGCCGGCCGAGTAGGAGCTCGCCAGCCAGGCGCCGCCAGGCACCGGGCACGCTGGCTCGCTGGCACGACCGGATACAATGGCGGGTGGCGCCGCCCGCGGCGGCGTCTCTATCCGGAAACCGCCCCAATGTTTGTCGATTCCCACTGTCATCTAGATTTCCCCGACCTGGCCGCGCGCCTGCCCGAATTGCTGGAGAACATGCGCGCCAACCAGGTATCGCATGCCCTGTGCATTTCGGTCACGCTGGAAGATTTTCCGCGCGTGCTGGCGCTCGCCGAGCAGCATCCGCACCTGTACGCCACCGTCGGGGTGCATCCCGACTATGAGGAGGGCGAGGAGCCCACGCTGGAGCGCCTGCTGGCGCTGTCGGCGCATCCGCGGGTGGTCGGTACCGGCGAGACCGGGCTCGATTACTACCGGCTGGAAGGCCGCAGCATCGCGGACATGGAATGGCAGCGGGAGCGTTTCCGCACCCATATCCGCGCCGCGCGGCAGACCGGCAAGCCCCTGATCATCCATACCCGTTCGTCCGCCGAAGACACCTTGCGCGTGATGCGCGAGGAAAGCGCGGGCGAAGCCGGCGGGGTGATGCATTGCTTCACCGAGAACTGGGAGGTCGCCCGGCAATCGCTGGACGAGGGCTTCCACATCTCGTTCTCCGGCATCGTCACCTTCAAGAATGCGGTGGAGTTGCAGGAAACGGCGCGCAAGATCCCGCTGGACCGCATCCTGATCGAGACCGATTCGCCGTACCTGGCCCCCGTGCCGTACCGCGGCAAGACCAACCAGCCGGCCTGGGTGCGCCATGTGGGTGAGTTCATCGCCAACCTGCGTGGCATGCCGGTTGAGGCGCTCGCAGAACATACGTCGGATAATTTCTTCCATCTTTTCAAGCATATAGATAGGAAATCTCATGCTTAACATGAATACTGTCCGACGCCTCGCCGCCGTTGCGGCCATGCTGGTGGGCGCCGTAGCCTGGGCCGCGCCTGTGGACGATATGCGCCATGCGGTGGAGTTCGATGACGTCAAGGCCGCCCAGAAGATGCTGGCGCGCGGGGTCGACCCCAACCTGGTGGATGCCAAGGGCAATCCCATGCTGGTGGTGGCATTGCGCGAGAAGTCGCTGAAGGTGGCGGAGGCGCTGATCCGTGCCAAGGACATCGATTTCGACAAGACCAATGCGGCCGGTGAGACACCGCTGATGATGGYCAGCCTGCAGAACGAACTGGACCTGGTCAAGCTGATGGTCGACCAGATGGAGGTCGAGATCAACAAGACCGGCTGGACGCCGCTGCATTACGCCGCGACCAACGGCAACAACGAGATCGTCAAGTTCCTGGTCGACCACGCCGCCTATATCGACGCGGAAAGCCCCAATGGCAGCACGCCGCTGATGATGGCGGCGCGCGGCGGGCATATCGAGACGGTCAAGTTGCTGCTGGACGAAGGCGCCGACATGCGCCTGAAGAACCAGCAGGGCATGACCGTGATCGATTTTGCCGAGCGTTATCACCAGAAGGAAATCGCGGAGGGGCTGAAGTCGCGCTGGCAGAAGCTGTATCCGCAGACGCCGTTAAGCGCGCAGCCTCCGCAAAAGGGCTGGAACTGACATAACGAAAACGCGCCGGGCCAAAACCCGGCGTTTTTGCCTGGTTCCTGCTCAGGCGATCGAGCGTTCAGGTGTTCAGGCGTCGTCGGCCAGGCGCACGCCGGTGAACTGCCAGCGCTGGTGCGGGTAGAAGAAGTTGCGGTAGCTGGCGCGGATATGCGACTCCGGCGTGACGCAGGAACCGCCGCGCAGCACCATCTGGCTGCACATGAATTTGCCGTTGTATTCCCCCACCGCGCCGGCGCTAGGCCGGAAGCCCGGGTAGGGCTGGAAGGGGCTGGCAGTCCATTCCCACACGTCGCCGAACATCTGCCGCAGCACGCCGGAGGTATTCTGGCGATCGGGCAGCGGCCGCAGCACGCGTCCCTCGACAAAATTCCCGGTAGCGGGCAGGTTGCGCACGGCGTGCTCCCATTCCGCCTCGGTCGGCAGGCGGCGCTCGGCCCAGCGGGCGAAGGCATCGGCCTCATAGAGGCTGATATGCGTGACCGGGCTATCCGGATCCACTGGCTGCATGCCGCGCAGGCTCATTTGCCACCAGGTGCCTTCGCGCTCCTCCCAGTACAGCGGTGCCTCGATGCCTTGTTCGCACACCCAGCGCCATCCGTCCGACAGCCACAGCCCGGCGGTACGGTAGGCGCCATCCTCGATAAATTCAAACCACTGGTGGTTGGTGACCGGGTGCGAGCACAACTGGTAAGGCTGCAGGAGCACGTTGTGCCGCGGGCCTTCGCAATCGAAGGCAAAGCCGTCGCGGTCATGGCCGATGGCGACCACGCCACCGGCAAAGCGGATCCATTCCGCCGCCGGGCGCGGATCGGCGATCACGGGCGCCAGCAGCTCCGGCGCGAAGGCCGGCTTCAGCGGGTTTTGCGCGAACAGATGCAGGATGTCGGTCAGCAGCAGTTCCTGGTGCTGTTGCTCGTGGTTCAGGCCAAGCTCGATCAGCGCCGCCTCGGCATCGGTCTGCGCGCTGGTCAGCAGCCCGAGCATGGTTTCGTCGACCGCCTCGCGGTAAGCCAGGATCTCGTCGAGCGACGGCCGCGACAGCAGCCCGCGGCGTGGCCTCGGGTGGCGGGCACCGACGGATTCGTAGTAGGAGTTGAACAGGTAGCGATACTGCGGATCGACCGGCTCGTAGTCCGGGATACGCGCCGTCAGCACGAATTCTTCGAAGAACCAGGTGGTATGCGCCAGGTGCCATTTGGCGGGGCTGGCGTCGTCCATGGACTGCACCGTGGCGTCAGCGTCGGTGAGGTCGGCGACCATGGCTTCGGTCGCCGCGCGCACGTGACGGTACTGGGACAGCAGGGCTGGCTCGTGCGGAGGATGCACGGCGCTGGCAGGCAGCAGGGCAGAGGACATGCGGGCTCCCGGATCGGACTAATGCATCTGCCGCGGATGCCGCTTTGGGCGGCGGCTGGCCGTGGCGTGTGGATTGCGGACAGGTTCCGACCCAGGCCTGCACAACAAGGCCGCGCGGGCTTCCCCCTGGATGGACATGCACCGAAACCGCTCAGGCGTTCGGAACCATCATAGACCCGATCGCGCGGTGGGCATAGCCGGCTCGCGCCTGCAAGAATCCGTGGCTGGGCGCAGCGCTGCAAGGTGCGCGGGCTGAAACACAGGAATGCAAAACGCCCGCCGGCATGACTGCGGGCGGGCGCTTTGCGCTGGGCTGGGCGGCGCGAGGCCGCCGTACCGGGATCAGGCTGCCAGGGCTGCCACGGCGCCGTTGGCGGCGACGAGGCTGGCTTCGCGGGCTTCGGGGCCCATTGCCAGACCGTGGGCGCGCACGTACGTGATGTCGGTGAGGCCCAGGAAGCGGAACACCACGTCCACGGTCTGCTCATGCAGGTCCAGGGCGTTGGCGTCCTGGCGCACGCCGCCGCGCGACGACACCACGATCACGCGCTTGCCGCCGGCCAGGCCGACCGGGCCGGTCTCGGTGTACTTGAAGGTGCGGCCAGCCTGGGCGATGCGGTCGATCCAGGACTTGAGCTGGCTGGGGATGCCGAAGTTGTATTGCGGCACACCGACGACCAGCACGTCGGCTTCGAGGAATTCCTTGAGGAAGGCTTCGGTGCGTTGCAGCTCGCTTTCCTGCACGGCGTTGAGGCCATCCTTCGGGCCGCCCAGCACGGGCAGCAGCGCGCCGGACAGGTGCGCCGGCGCGTCCTGGTCCAGGTCGCGCACGGTCAGGGTGGCTTCGGGGTGCTTGGCGCGCAGGTCGGCGACCACCTTGGCGGTCAGGCTGCGGGAAGCGGAATGGCCGCCAAGTACGCTCGAGTCGATTTGCAAGATCTTCATGTTCATCTCCACTGGGGTTCGGGTTGGATGAATGAAAGATAGCGTTCTGCTATTGATGCCGGTAGTGGGGCAAAATAGAACTTATTGTTCCAGGCGCAGAACGTAGGCGGGCTGCTACCCTGGCGCTCCTACCGCCAAGGATGATCCATGCAAGACCTGAACGATCTTTCGCTGTATGCCCAGGTGGTCCAGCACGGCAGTTTTTCGGCCGCGAGCCGCGCCAGCGGCGTGCCGAAGTCCCGGCTCAGTCGGCGCATTGCCCAGCTGGAGCGCGACCTGGGGGTGCAATTGTTGCGCCGGACCACCCGGCAGGTGCGTGTGACGCCCATCGGCGAGGCCTACTATGAGCGCTGCCGCGCCATGCTGGCGGAGGCCGAAGCGGCGCGCGAAGTGATCGAGCAGGCTCGCGACCAGCCCGGCGGCACCTTGCGCGTGAGCTGCCCCGTGGCGATCGCCCAAAGCCTGCTGGCGCCCGCCATCGGGCATTTCATGCAGGCCAATCCCGGTGTGCGCATCGAACTGGAAGCCACCAACCGGCGCGTGGACGTGATTGCCGAAGGCTTCGACCTGGCGCTGCGGGTGCGCGAGGTGATGGACGACTCGTCGCTGGTGGTGCGCACCTACGGCGAGAGCCCACTCATGCTGGTAGCCAGCCCGGGGCTGCTGGACAGCATCGGCCGCCCGCGCACGCCCGAGGCGCTGGATGGCATGCCGGGCGTTAACCAGAAGCCGCACGACGGCAAGCATGTCTGGACGCTGACCTGCAATACCGGGCAGTCGATCCACGTGCCGTACGATCCGCGCCTTGTCACCGACGAATTCGCCCTGCTGCGCGCGGCCGCCATCGCGGGCATTGGCGTGGCGATGCTGCCGCGCATGTTTTGCCGCGATGCCATCGAGAGCGGGGAACTGGAGGTGCTGCTGCCGCAGTGGATCATGCCGGTCGGGACATTGCACGCGGTCTTTCCCTCGCGCAAGGGCATGCCGCCGGCGCTGCGGCGCTTCCTGGATTTCCTTGCCGACATCCTGCCCGAGACGGCCTGCAAGGCGGGCATGCAGCCGCCGCGCCAGCCTGGCATGCACCGGCCCGTCGGCCAGATCTGAGACGCGTCCGCGCAACTTGTGCCTTTACCTTCACCGCGCGGCGCACTAAGGTAAATATGCGTGCCGCGCGTGGAGCCAAAGGCGCTTCGGCTGCGGGCGGCGCATTCGCGCTTTCGTTTTCTGATCCGGACAAGGAGTGACGACCATGAGTGGTTCTCAGCCATCGCAGGACCTGGGCAAGGCGATACTGCGCATTGTGCTAGGCGTGCTGATCCTGCTGCACGGGATTTCCAAGCTCATCGCCGGGCCGGGGTTCGTGACGCAGGTGGTGACGCAGGCCGGCCTGCCCGTGGTGCTGGCCTATGGCGTCTACATCGGGGAAGTGGTGGCGCCGGTGCTGCTGATCCTTGGCTTGTGGGCCCGGGTTGCCGCGCTGATTGTCGTCGTCAACATGCTGGTGGCGGTGGGCCTTGTCCATGTGAAGCAGCTGGGCATGATGGCCGATACCGGCGGCTGGGCGCTGGAGTTGCAAGCGATGTTCCTGGCCGGCGCCCTCGCGGTCGCGCTGCTGGGCGCGGGGCGCCTGAGCGTGGGCGGCATCGGCGGTAAGTGGAACTAGCGTAGCTGCCCCGCCCGGGGTCGTCCTCAGGGCGTCCAGCGGCCCAGCGTTTCGGCCACGAACATGTCGGGTGGCAGCGCGGGGGACCACAGGTAGCCCTGGCCAAGGTCGCAGCCCAGGGCTTGCAGCGCATCGCGCTGCGCGGGGGTCTCGATGCCCTCGGCCACGCATTCCAGCTTGAGGTCGCGCGCGAGGTTGATGACGTTGCGGCAGATCGCCGCGCGCTGGCTGTTGCCGGGCACCGCCACCACGAACGAGCGGTCGAGCTTGATCTGGGTGAAGGGCAGGTCCGCCAGCAGCTTGAGGGTGGCAATGCCGATCCCGAAATCGTCGATGGCCACGCCGTAGCCTAGCAGACGCAGGCGGTTCAGCGCGATCGACAGGGCACGGGTGTCGCAGACCGGGTAGCCCTCGGTCAATTCGATGTTCAGCAACTGGCGCGGCATGCCGCTGGCTTCCACCATGGCGTCGAAGGCGTCGAGCACGCCGGGCCGGCACAGCGTCTGCGCGGAGGCATTGATGCTCAGCGGGATGCGCACGCCGCGCGCCAGCAACTGGCGCTGCACCGACAGGCATTGCTGTCCCGCCAGCTGGAAGATGGCATCGGCCTCGCCCAGCGCCTGGAGCCTTGGGATGAAGAGGTCGGGCCGGATCAGGCCCATGGTCGGATGGCGCCAGCGGCAAAGCGCTTCCGCGCCGGCCAGCGCGCCGGTGCTGATCCTGAACTGCGGTTGCAGCATGATGAAGATGGTACCGGGCGTCTGCACCGCGGCCAGCAGCTCGCGGTCATCCGGCTGGCTTGGGGCCGCCGCCGGGGCTTCGGCGGTGAGGTCGCGCTCCAGCGCATCCTGCAGGATTTCCTCCAGCACCACCGCTGAGATCGGTTTGCGCACCGCGCGCACGTGGGCGAGCCCAACCGAATCGGCCAGGCTCACATGGGAATCGATGATGTCGTCCTGCAGCGCGGACACCCATACCCACAGGGGCTGGGCGCCGGCGAAGGCGTGGTCCTTGCGCCGGGTCAGCTCGTCCATCATGCCGGGCCCGTTGAGCCCTGGCATCTCGATATCGCAGAGCACGAGGTCGACCTTGCGCGCGGCAAGCAGGTCCAGTGCAATGCGGCCGTCCGCGGCGCAATGTACGTCGCTGACACCCAGCTGGGTCAGCAGCTGTTCCGCCGCCAGCAACTGGAACGGGTGGTCATCGACCACCAGGGCGGACAGTCCGGCGTAGCGCGTCTGCATGGTTGGCTCGGGATTAGGTCGATGGAAATCGGCCGGTGAGAACGGGCACAGTGGATTCGAAGCAGGCTTCGTCCATAGTAGCGCACATGCCGCATGGTGGGCGTGCCTTTGCGCGGGTGAATGCCGGCGTCGGCGCACAGGGTTCGCGCGGCGGGGGAGGGTGCCAGACGCCGGAAAGCAGGCGATATTCCGTTGCGATTGCCACCTTGGGCGGAAACGCCGCGCCCAGACCCGCTACAATCGTCGCCCGAGGTATTTGATGATGGCGTTTCGATAATGGGTTTTGGCTGGTTCGGATTTTCGACCTTGTGGCTTGTGCCGCTGGTGTGGCGCCAGGTGGCGCGCCTGCTCGCCGGCGAGCGCCGGTTTTTCAGTGGACGCGGCACGCTGCGCGTATGGCTTGGCACGTTGATCGTGCTGTGCGCAAGCGCTTCGCTCGAAGCGCTGACAGGCGCGGCGGGCGAGGGCGGCATGGCAGGCAGCACGTCGGGTGGCAGCGCCGGACGCGCGCTGGGCACCCTGGTTTCCGGCATGCTCGGCTGGAGCGCCAGCCTGCTGCTGATGCTGGGCGTGCTAGCCCTGGCCGCGCCGATGGTCTTCGGCGAAACCTGGCGCAGCCTGTTCCTGCGCAAGCCCAGCTTGCCGGAGCCGGACGAGGCCGAGCTGGCGCCCCAGCGCCCACCCGCCCGCGCCGCGCGCGAGCCGGACAGCTGGGAGACCACCCACCTCGGCGCCACGCATACCGCCGTGCCGGGCTCGACCGACTATGTGCCGCGCCACAAGGGCATCGAAGCCGTATCGGCGCGGCGCCAGCCAGTCTGGCAGCCGCCGGCGCGCACTCGCAACTCGCCGCCGCAGCCGGGCGAGATCTGGCTGCAGCAGGCCGGGCCGCCGGGCGCTGCCAAGCCGGAGGCCCCTGCGTCCGCATCGCCACCGCCTGCAGCCAAGGCGCCTGCGAGGCCGGCGCCGCTGCGCACTCCCAGCCAGCCGCAAGCCACTAGCCCGGCAACCGCACGCACTGCGTCCGTCGCGGCTGCTGCTGGTGCCGCGGCGGCGGTGCAGGCCCGAGCAGCCAGTCCTGGCCCGGCTGCGGCCGCACGCGCGACCGTGGCAAGCAGCCCAGTGCGCCATCCGCAGATGAGCGCACGCTCGGCCATCACGACACTGCCGCAAGCCAATGTGCGACCCGATGCGCAATCCGCCCAGCCCGCTGCTGCAAAGAGCGGGACGACAGCTGCCGCGGTGCGGCCAGCTGTCATGCCGGTTGTTGTGCCCGTTGTCTTGCCGGTCGGGCAGGACGACGATGCGCGCAAGCCCCGAAGCGAACAGGTTGCCACCGTGCCAGCGGGGCCGGCAGAGCCTGATGAGCTGTCCGGCCAGGCGCGGGAAACGGAAGTGCTGGAGGCCGAGGCCGTCCCCGCTGTGGCGCCCGCCGAGCCGCGGCCTATGGCGGTGCTGTCCACCGAGGACATTGCCATTCCCGCCGCTGCATCCGTTGACGCCCCGCAGATTGCAGAGCCGCGCGCGGAATCCGCTGGCGAAGGCGCGACGCCCTCCGTGACGCTGGATGCGCTCCGCCTGGAAGCCGAGGCGCTGATGGCGGAACTGAGCGCACTGGCCAGTGCCTGGAAATCGACGCGGCCTGCTGCTCCGGCGGCCGACGCGCAGCCGGAGCCGGAAGCCGCTCCTGCGGTCGCCGCTGTTGTCGCCGAGGCAGGCACCGATGTTGACACCGGTGCCGTAAGCGAGGTAGCAGTGCCGGTCGTGGCTGAAGCCTCGATCGAAAGCCCGGCCGAAGCAACAGCCGAGGCAACAGTCGAAACCAGCGACGAAGTCGTTGCCGAACCGTCCGCCGTGGATGCCGACGTGGCTGTCCCGGCCGAGCCCGAGGCGGTTGCCTTGCCAGATGTTGTCCTGGCGCCCGAGGTGGACGAACCGGCAATGCTTGAGGAGCCGGAAGGCGCCGGCGGGCCGGCTGGGCGGGCCGAAGCAGAGCCGGAAGCAGAGCCGGAAGTAGAAGCACAAGCCGCACCCAATATCCTGTTCGTTCAGGATGCCGAAGCTGACCTAAGGCCCGTAGGCGAACCCGAACCTGAAGCCGAACCTGAAGACGCCACGGAAGAGATCGCCGAAGGCGTTCTCGATGCCAACCTGCTGGTCGAGCACCACAGCGAGGTTAGCGCTGCCAGCCCCGCGCCTGCGATAGAAGAAGCGCCGGCTCCGCTGCCCGAAGCGCTGCCAGCCACGCCGCCGGCGCCCAAGCCGCGCATCGTGCTTCCGGCCGTGGTCGGCAAGGTGGTGGCGCTTAATGCGCCGGTAGCCGCCGCATTCGCCGTATCCGCAGCACCCGCAGCACCCGCAGCCAGCACCGTGCCGGCGTCGCAAGTCATTGCCGTCACGCCGCCGCCGTCCCGTATTTCGGACTACCGTTTGCCAGACTTGGGCCTGCTGGAAACCGCCACGGCGGACATCCAGCAGGTGACCGAGGCGCAGTTGCAGGAAACCGGCAACCTGATCGCGCAGCGCCTGGCGGAGTTCAAGGTGCCGGTGTCGGTGGTTGGCGCCTCGGCCGGCCCGGTCATCACGCGCTTCGAGGTGGATCCCGCCATGGGCGTGCGCGGTGCGCAGGTGGTCGGCCTGATGAAGGACCTGGCGCGGGCGCTGGGCGTGACCTCGATCCGCGTGGTCGAGACCATTCCCGGCAAGACCTGCATGGGGCTGGAGCTGCCGAACGCGCGGCGCCAGATGATCCGCCTGTCCGAGATCGTGGCCGCCTCATCGTTTCTCGCGCACAACTCGCACCTGGTGCTGGCGATGGGCAAGGACATCACCGGCAAGCCGGTGGTGACCGATCTCGCGCGCGCGCCGCACCTGCTGGTGGCCGGCACCACCGGCTCGGGCAAGTCCGTGGCGGTCAACGCCATGATCCTGTCCTTGCTGTACAAGGCCACACCGGACGATGTGCGCCTGATCATGATCGACCCCAAGATGCTGGAGCTGTCGGTCTACGAAGGCATCCCGCACCTGCTGTCGCCGGTGGTGACCGACATGAAGCAGGCCGCGCACGCGCTGAACTGGTGCGTGGGCGAAATGGAAAAGCGCTACCGCCTGATGTCGGCGCTGGGCGTGCGCAACCTGGCCGGCTTCAACCAGAAGATCCGCGCCGCCGAGGCCGCGGGCGAGCACGTGCCCAATCCGTTCTCGCTGACGCCCGATGCGCCCGAGCCGCTGCGCACGCTGCCGTTCATCGTGGTGGTGATCGATGAGCTGGCCGACCTGATGATGGTGGCTGGCAAGAAGATCGAAGAACTGATCGCGCGGCTGGCGCAGAAGGCCCGCGCCGCAGGCATCCACCTGATCCTGGCCACGCAGCGCCCGTCGGTGGATGTGATCACCGGCCTGATCAAGGCCAACATCCCGACCCGGGTGGCTTTCCAGGTCTCGTCCAAGATCGACTCGCGCACCATCCTTGACCAGATGGGCGCCGAGAGCCTGCTGGGACAGGGCGACATGCTGTTCCTGCCACCGGGCACCGGCTATCCGCAACGCGTGCACGGCGCCTTTGTGGCCGATGACGAAGTGCACCGCGTGGTGGAGCACTGGAAGCAGTTCGGCGAGCCCGACTACGATGAGGCTATCCTCGCGGGCGATCCCGCCGAGGCCGCAGCGTCGGACTTGTTCGCAGAAGGTGGTGGCGATGTGGAGGCCGACCCGCTATACGACGAAGCGGCCTCCTTCGTGCTCACCAGCCGGCGGGCCTCGATTTCCGCCGTGCAGCGCCAGTTGCGCATTGGCTACAACCGTGCGGCGCGCCTGATCGAGCAGATGGAAGTGGCGGGACTGGTCTCGCCGATGGGCCGCAACGGCGCGCGCGACGTGCTTGCGCCGGGCCCGGGCGATTGACGTTGGCGGCAGGCGTGCCGTCCAACCGGAGACGATGATGAATGCCAAGGGCAACCCGCCGCCTGTGCCACAGGGAAACCTGCTGGCACAGGTGCCGGTCGACCGGACTGCCGAGCGCTTCGAAGCCTTGCTGGAGCGGCCCGGCCTGAAGATCGAGCGCATCGTCTCGAACGGCCAGGCCAGCCCAAAGGGTTTCTGGTACGACAGCGCGCAGGACGAATGGGTGCTGCTGGTCAGCGGCAGCGCAGGCCTGCACCTGGATGGCGAGGCCGAGCCGCGCACGCTCGCGCCCGGCGACTACCTGCATCTGCCGGCGCATTGCCGGCATCGCGTGGCGTGGACGGATGCGCAACAGTCTACGGTCTGGCTCGCGGTGCATTGCGAGCCGGCCGCGCAGGGCTGACTAGCGTCTGCGCACAGCGTTAACTCTCCACAGCCGGAAACACCGGCTCCCCCAGATTCAGCATCAAGCGGTTCGCCCACGCAAAGATGGCGATCGAGTGGATCAGGTCGAGTATCTCGGCATCGCTCACGCCCACCTCGCGCAGCGCGCGCAAGGTGTCGGCATTCACCACATCCGGCCGCTCGGTCAGCGCGATCGAGAACTTCGAGATCGCCTGCTCGCGCGCGGTGGTGCCCGCCGTATGCGGGTCCTCGAACACCTGCGTGATCACATCGTTGCGCTTGGCCAGTTGCTCGAAGCGCTGGGCATGCACCGACGCGCAGTACACGCAGCCATTGATGCGCGACACCACCGTGCTGGCCAGCTCGCGCTCGGCGCGCGCCATGCCGCCGGGGGCGTACATGATGGCGTTGAAGGCGGTGGAGCGCTGGCGCAGGATCTCTGGCTGATGCACCAGGAACAGGTAGTAGTCGGATACCTTGGCCTTGGGATGGCTTTCTTCCAGCACCGCGATCTGCTCTGGCGTGGCGTGGTCCACCTGGACCACATCCAGCCAGGCTTTCCAGTCGAGCACCTCGTTGGTGAAGCCGTTTGCCTTGATGGGTGCGCTCATGCTGCAGCCTCCTGGGATTGCAGGGCCTTCAGGCCGGCTACCAGGCGCACCTGGTAGGACAGGAAGGCGATCAGCTGCGCCAGCGTCACCACCTCGGGCGTGGCCAGGCCGGCGGCGGGCAGGGCCTTGAGGGCGGCTTCGTCGCCCGCTACCGGGTTCTCGATCAGCGTGCGGGTGAAGGCGAGGATGGCACGCAGGCGCGGATCGGCCAGCGAATCCGGATTGCCTTGCCCGGCCACGGTGACCAGGTCGGCATCGGCGCCGGCTTGCGCCAGGCGCGCGCTGTAATGCGCAACCAGTTCCGGCGCGGGCGTAAGGCGCGCGGCGTACAGCGCCACCAGCAGGCGCTCGGTCAGCGGCAGGCCGGGCAGGGCGGGATCGAACAGTGCGTCATAGCTGCCTTGCGTGGCGGCGGCGACCTTCTCACGCTGATGGCGCAATGCGTGGGTGGCCGAGCCGGCGGCGAGGCCGGCAACGTTGTCCACCACGTCGGCGGTGGCTGGATTGGCTTGGGTCATGATGGGGTTCTCGGTCTTGACTCAGTGATTTTATTGTTCGGCAAATCAGGCTTGGCCAGCGTGGCGCGCCACGGCGCGCGCCAGGAAATCGCGCACGCCGATCCACGATTGCTCGTCGGCCACGGCATTGGCCGCCGCTGTGCCGCCCGTGGTGCTGATGCGTCTGGATACCGGATGTGCATAGACCATCTGCGTGGTCGGCACATACGGGAAGAGGATGGCGTGGCCGGCTTGCTCGAAATCAAGGTGTTTGACGTCGTGCGCATGCCCCGCCTCGGCCAGCTTGTCCGCCACCATGCGCGCATACAGGCTGGAAGGCCAGGAGCCGTCGTCGGTCCCCGACAGCAGCATCACCGGCCCGCGGATCGCCTCCACGCGGATGCGGGCGCGCGCCACCGCTTCGGGGTCTTGCAGCGCGGTCAGGATGGCGCGTTCATGCCGGTGAGGCGCCGGGCCTTCGTCAAAGGGCGCCCAGCTTGCCGTGCGGTTGTTCTCCCACACATGCGGCAGCGGCTTGCCGTGGTGCAGCCAGGCGGGGCCTTCGCGGCCGATGGCGGGATCGGCGGCGTTCTGCGCGCTGTGCACCACCGCGCCGGGCACGTAGCCGATCACAGCCGAGACCAGCTCGGGGAAGGTTGCGCCCAGCAGCAGCACAAGCTCACCGCCGCGCGACTGGCCCGACAGCGCGATGAAGTCGCGCGCAGGCCGGACGTGCTCGCGGATCCAGTGCAGGCCGCGCTCGAAGTACTCCAGCGGCGTGTTGGAGATGTAGTCCGATAGCCCCGGCGCCTTGAAGTATGCCAATGCCAGCGCGGCATACCCGCGCGAGGCGTAGAGCGCGGCGCGCGGTTCGTTGATGCCGCCGCCCGAGCCGTTGAGCACCATCACCGCCGGATGCGGGCCGGGGCCCGCGGGCAGGTAAAGCGTGCCGACCAGCCCGTCCTCGCGCACTTCCCGGCGGGTCACGCCGGCAGCCGCCAGGCGCTGCACCAGTTCGCCGCGTGCTTGCGCGCCATCGGCCCGCACTGTGATCCCGGTCACGAGCGCCCGGGTGGCGTCGGCATGGAACTGCTCGCGGCTGTCGCTATCGACCGGGCGCTGCGACCACAGCAGGCCCATGGGGCTCACGCCCGTGTAGCTGCCCGACAGCGGCGCGTCGCGCTCCAGGTCCACGGTGCCGGCGGCGTCCGCCGCGAACGTGGCTTCGCTGGCCCAGGCAAGCTCCCGGCCCCGCAGCGTGCGCGTGGCGATGGCAATGGTTTCGCCGGGACGCAGTCCCGACACGGAAATCCGCCGCGCGACGTCGATCAGGTCGTCGGCCGGGGTGATATGAAGCTGTGCCATGTTCGCCCCGTCTTACTTGCCGTCGCGCGTGACCATCATCGCCGCGGTGCGGTCGCTGGTCATTGGCGCCACCTTCAGGCCTTTCCTGGCGGCCCAGATGTTCTGGTAGTGGTAGAGCGGCAGCACGCCCACGTCGTCCGACACCAGCTTGACCGAGCGGCGCAGGATGGCCTCGCGCTTGGGCACATCGAACTCGGCGGTGGATTCGTCCAGGGCCTTGTCCACGGCCGGGTTGCTGTAGTGGCCCCAGTTGGAGGCGCCCAGGCCTTTCTTGGCATCCACGGTGGCCAGCACGTTGACCAGCGCATAGCTGGCCTCGCCGGTGCCGTTGCCCCAGGCCAGCATGCTGACCGCGTATTCGTTCTTGTTGGCGCGGCCAGAGTAGACCGACCAGGGCACCACTTCCACCTGGGTCTTGACGCCGATGCGGGTCCAGAACTGGGCAACCGCCTGCGCGGTCTCCGGGCCCTGCGGATAGCGGTCGTTGGGCGCGTGCATGGTCAGCTTGAAACCATCCTTGAACCCGGCCTCGGCCAGCAGCTTCTTGGCTTGCTCCGGATCAAAGGGGATGTCCTTGACCTCCGGGTTGTAGCCGAAGGTGTTTTTCGGCATCCACTGGTTGGCTACGCTGGCGGTGTTCTGCAGGATGCGGCCCACCACCGCCTGCCGGTTGATGGCGAGCGACAGGGCGCGGCGCACACGTACGTCCAGCAGCGGGTTCTTTTCCAGCGGTTTGCCGGCGTTGTCAGTGATGTACGGATTGGGGCCGGGCTTGAAGCTCGGCTGCAGCAGCATCACGCGCAGGCCGGCATAGGGAAACACGCTGATGTTGGGCGATTGCTTGAGCTTGGCCAGGTCCGACACCGAGACTTTGTCGATCACATCGACGTCGCCGGACAACAGCGCGGCGGTGCGCGCCGGGCCGTTGTTGATGTAGCGGTAGCTGACTTGCTGCCAGGCCGGCTTGCCGCCCCAGTAGCCATCATTGCGCGTCATCATCACGCGATCGCCCGGCGTGTAGGAGATGAACTTGTACGGGCCGGTGCCAACCACGGCGCGGCCGCTGTTGTAGTCCTCGGTGCTGGACTTCTCGCCGACGTGCTTGCTGACGATGTGGATCGAGGCCAGGTTCAGGGGCAGATCCGGGTTCGGGATATTGGTCTTGATGACCAGGGTGTACGGATCCTTGGCATTCATCGACTCGATGGTGCGCAGGTAGCCCGCGTACGACGCCACGCTGCCCGGCACATTGCGCGCGCGCTGGTAGGAGAAGATCACTTCCTCCGCGCCGAAAGGCTTGCCGTCCTGCCACTTCACGTCGCGGCGCAGCTTGAACTCCCAGGTCTTGTCGTCCAGCGCTTTCCACGACAGGGCTAGCCCTGGCTGCAGCTTGTTGTCCTTGTTCTCGATCAGCAGATCCCAGAAATGCAGGTCGACGGAGCGGTCGCCGGCATGGTTGTTGAGCTGCGGGTCCAGCGACGAAAGCGGATCGGCAAAAGCGATCGACAGGGACTGCGCGGAGGCCGCGCCGGCGCAGAGCATGGCGGCAACGGCGGCGCTGATCGAGAGGGACAGCAGGCGTTTCATGGGCAGGTTTCCTCGGGGCGTGAGAAGGGTTGATAGGTGTGGCGCGCATTGGCCAACAGTTAGCCAACAGATGGCCGACCGTCAGCCAGCCTCGTTCAGGTGGCAGGCGCTGAGATGGTTCACGGCGATGCCGCGCAGGCGCGGCACCTCGGTCCGGCAGCGCGCCATGGCATGCGGGCAGCGCGGATGGAAGTGGCAGCCCGGTGGCGGCGCCAGCGGGCTGGGGATCTCGCCTTTGATCGCGGTGAAGGTCTTGTGGCGCGAGTCCAGGCGCGGGATTTCCGCCAGCAGCGCCTGTGTGTACGGGTGGTTGGGCCGCCGGAAGATGTCTTCCGTCGGCGCGCTCTCCACCACGCGGCCCAGGTACATGATGACCACGCGGTCCGATACATGCTCGACCACGCCAAGGTCGTGGCTGATAAAGAGATAGGTCAGGCCAAGCTGCTCGCGCAGGTCCATGAACAGGTTGAGCACCTGCGCCTGGATCGACACGTCCAGCGCGGCCACCGCTTCGTCGCACACCAGCAGTTCCGGTTGCACGGCCAGCGCGCGTGCAATGCCGATGCGCTGGCGCTGCCCGCCGCTGAACTGATGCGGGTAGCGCTGGCGCAGGGCCGGGTCCAGCCCGGCGCGCTCCAGTTGGGCGCTGACGTAGTCGTCGAAGCCGGCCGCGTCCACCAGGCCGTGCAGGCGCGCGCCTTCTCCGACGATGCGGTCCACGCGCAGGCGCGGGTTGAGGCTGGCGTACGGATCCTGGAACACCATCTGGATCTTCAGCCGCAGTGCGCGGCGGGCGCTGGCGTCCAGGCCCTCGATGCTCTGGCCGTCCACGTGGATTTCCCCCGCTGACGGTTGCAGCAGGCCGGCCACCATGCGGCCAAGCGTGGACTTGCCGCAGCCGGATTCGCCGACCAGGCCGACCACTTCGCCACGACGGATCTGCAGGTCCACGCCATCCACGGCATGCGTGACCGGTGCGGGTTCCGACCAGCCCATGCGCTGCAGCGCGCGGCCAATGCGGCCGGGATGCTGCTCGCCAAAGCGCTTGGCGAGATCGCGGGCATCGATCAGGGCGGGTAATTGCGGCTGCTCGCCGGCAGCGTGTTCAGTCGGCTTCATGCGAACTCCGCGGCAATGGCCGGTTGGCCCGGATGGAAGCAGCGCACCTGGCGCAGGGCTTGCGGCGAGGTGATGGCGGGCGCCTGCGCGCACACCTCGGAGACGCGCGGGCAGCGCGCCGCGAAGGCGCAGCCGGGCGGCATCGCCAGCAGGTTGGGCGTCATGCCGGGGATCTGGCGCAGCCGCTGGCCGCGCTTGTTCAGGCTGGGCAAGCTGCCGATCAGGCCGGCGGTGTAGGGGTGCAGTGGATGGTCCAGCACGGCATCGACCGGCCCTTGCTCGACGATGCGCCCGGCGTACATCACGGCGACTTCATCGGCCAGCCCGGCCACCACGGACAGGTCGTGCGTGATCCAGATCAGCGCGGTGCCGTGCTGGCACGCCAGCTTCTGCACCTCGGACAGGATCTGCGCCTGGATGGTGACGTCCAGCGCGGTGGTGGGTTCGTCGGCAATGATCAGGTCGGGCCGGTGCAGCATGGCGATGGCAATCGCCACGCGCTGGCGCATGCCGCCGGAGAGCTGGTGCGGATAGGCGCGCAGGCGCTCCTCCGGGCTGGGGATGCCCATCATGCCCAGCGTGTCGCGCGCCAGTTCGCGCGCCTGCTTGTGGCTCGCCGGGCTATGCGCGCGCACCGCCTCGATCATCTGGGCGTCCACTCGCATCACCGGGTTGAGCGTCATCATCGGATCCTGGAAGATCATCGCGATGCGGTTGCCCTGCAACTGGCGCAGCTCCGCAGGCCGCATGCTGGTCAGCTCGCGTCCCTGGAACAGGATCTCGCCACCGACGACGCGTCCCGGCGGATCCACCAGGCCCATGATGGAAAACCCTGTGACCGATTTGCCGGAGCCGGATTCGCCCACCAGCCCGAGAATGCGCCCGCGCGGCACGGTGAAAGAGACGTCGTCGACTGCCGGCAGCACGCCGGCGCGGGTTTCGAAGTGCGTGCGCAGGTGGCGGACCTCCAGCGTCGGCACGGCGTTGTTGATGTCCGGCGCCGTCATTTCTGCAACCTCGGGTTGAGCACGTCGCGCAGGCGGTCGCCCACCAGGTTGATGGCCACCACCGTGACCAGCAGCGCGATGCCGGGGAAGAAGCTGATCCAGTACTCGTCGGACAGCATGAACTGGTAGCCGTTGGCAATCAGCAGGCCCAGCGAGGGCTCGGTCACCGGCACGCCCAGGCCAAGGAACGACAGCGTGGCCTCCAGCGTGATGGCGCGCGCCACCTGCAGCGAGGCAATCACGATCAGCGGCGGCAGGCAGTTCGGCAGGATATGGCCCACCACGATGCGCCAGTTGGAAATGCCCTGGCCGCGAGCGGCTTCCACGTACTCGCGCCGGCTTTCCACCAGCGCCTGGCCGCGCGCGGCGCGGGCGTAGTAGGCCCACTCCAGGATCACGAGCGTGAGCACCACATTGGTCACGCCCTTGCCGAGGAAGGCCAGGATCATCATCGCGACCAGGATCGACGGGAACGACAGCAGCAGGTCCACGGTGCGCATGATCATGCTGTCCACGCGGCCGCCGGCATAGGCGGCCAGCAGGCCAAGCAGGGTGCCAATGACGCCGGCGATCAGCGCCGAGCCCACGCCCACGCTCAGGCTGATGCGCAGGCCGTAGAGGATGCCCGAGAAGATGTCGCGCCCCTGGCCGTCGGTGCCGAGCCAGTAGCTGTAGGTGCCGGTGCCGCTCGGCGTGCCGGGCGCGAGGCGCGCGTCCATGACGTCGAGCTGGAGCAGGTCATACGGATTCTGCGGGGTGACCAGCGGGGCAAAGACCGCGGCCAGCACCAGGATCCCCAGCAGCACCAGGCCAAACACGGCGGTGCGCGAGGCGAAGAAATCTGCCGCCATGCGGCGCCACGGCGATTCGCGGCGCAGCGCCTGGGGCGCCGCCGGAGCGGCTGTGGCGGCTTTGGCGGCTTTGGCGGGGTTGTCGATGGCGCTCATGTGGCGGCCTCCAGCCGCACGCGCGGGTCGAGCAGCTTGTAGAGAATGTCCACGATCAGGTTCAGCGTGACAAACAGGCACACCACCACAATCAGGTAGGAAACGATCACCGGGCGGTCGAGCGCGTTGATGCTGTCGAGGATCAGCTTGCCGGCGCCCGGCCAGGCGAAGATGCTCTCGGTCACCACCGCGAACGCGATGGTCGAGCCGAACTCCAGCCCCAGCACGGTGACCAGCGGAATCATCGTGTTGCGCAGCACATGGCCCAGCACCACGCGGATCGGCGACAAGCCCTTGGCGCGCGCGAACTTGACCCAGTCCTGCGGCAGCACCTCGCGCACGCCGGCGCGGGTCAGCCGCAGCACCAGCGACACCTTGAACAGCGACAGGTTGATGGCCGGCAGGATCAGGTGGCGCAGGCCGTCGGTGGTCAGCCACGACCACGGCACGCCCAGCCACTCGGCGGTGGCGCCGCGCCCACCCGAGGGCAGCCAGCCCAGCCGCACGCTGAAGCCCATGATCAGCATCAGCCCGACCCAGAAGGTCGGCAGCGAGAAGCCGACGATGCTGCCGGTCATCAGCAAGCGCGACACCGGATGCTCCGGATACAGCCCGGCAAACAGGCCGCAGGGCACGCCCACCAGCACCGCCAGCAGCAGCGCCGCCACGGCGAGCTCCAGCGTGGCGGGCAGCCGTTGCAGGATCAGCTCGATGGCGGGCACGTTATAGACAAAGCTGTTGCCCAGGTTGCCGTGCAGGGCGCCTTGCAGGAAGGCGAGGT
Organism: Cupriavidus sp. 05L411; assembly: GCF_056398045.1. Taxonomy (NCBI): domain Bacteria; kingdom Pseudomonadati; phylum Pseudomonadota; class Betaproteobacteria; order Burkholderiales; family Burkholderiaceae; genus Cupriavidus; species Cupriavidus sp. 05L411. Next base: position 102,369 of record NZ_JBFTOQ010000023.1, read on the forward strand.
ACTGGCGCCAAAGTGGCTGGTCCAGCCCCAGCCTGGCGATGATGCGCGCGCGCTCGACCTGGTCCACGTCCTGGCCGATCAGGATATCGACCGGGTTGCCGATCGCGTGCAGGCCGGCGAACACGATCACCGTCATCGCCAGCACTACCAGCAGCGATTGCGCCAGCCGCTTGGCCAGCCATCGGATCGGCCAGCGGCTCATGATGCGTTCGCCGCGTCGCTGGGCAGCGCCGGGGGTGGCCCGGCGGGGACCCACTCATCGCCGAACACCTCGGGCTCGTCGAAGGCTTCCATATTGGCGTAGTGCAGCGCCACGTCCTCCTGGTAGAGCAGCGCGGCGATGCCTTGGCCGAGGCGCCTGGCGCCGTCGCTGATGGCGGGGATGTCGCCCGATACCGTGCCGTGCGTCAGCGCCGCCGGATAGCAGAAGCAGTGGATGCGCGACAGGCCGGGGCATGCGTGCGTCGTCTTCTCCAGGAATTCGAACGCCGGGCCAAGGTCCGGCGAGTCCGACAGTTCCTGGTCTTCCTGCCCCGCGGCCGGCGTGTAGCGGTCACGCCAGTAGCGGATATGGCGGGCGAAGGCACCGAACTCCTCGCGCGTTTCCAGCGCGATGCGAAAGCCCGTGGAGAAGATCAGGAAATCCAGCTCGAACGCGCCCTTGGGCGTATGCACCAGCAGCGCGTCGCCGGCCTGTTCGATGCGCTCGATGGGGCAGGCCAGGTTGAAGCGTGCATTCTCGTGCCGGGAGACGCGCAGCGTGCTGCCGCGCGGCGGTGGCACCTGCTGCGCGTTGATGTAGTGGCGGATGCGCCATTTCCAGTCATCCGGCAGGCTCGGGTGGCCATGCGTGAGGCCAGGGTTGCCCGCGCCCTTGCCCTTGTTGACGCGCGGGATGTCGGCGCGCCGGATCAGCAGGTCCACGCTGGCCGCGCCCGCTTCCAGCGCGGTGGCGGCGCTGTCCATGGCCGACGCGCCGGCGCCGATCACGCCCACGCGCTTGCCACGCAAGGTGTTGTAGTCGAACACATCGCTCGAGTGCGTCCAGCGCGAGCGCGGCAGGTCCTGCGCGAAGGGCGGCACATGCGCGCCGCCCAGGCCGTCGCGGCCGGTGGCAAGCACCACGCGGCGCGCCAGCACGCTCAGCGTGCCGGCGGGCGCGCGGATTTCCAGGGCCACCATGCCATCGGGGCGGGGCACCACGCGCTCGACCACATGTTCGTTGCGCACATCCAGGTCCAGCACCCGGCGGTACCAGCGCAGGTAATCCATCCATTGCAGGCGCGGGATCTTGTCCAGCGCTTCCCAGGCGTTGGTGCCGAACTGCGCCTCGAACCAGGCGCGGAAGGTCAGGGCGGGCAGGCCGAGCGCGGGGCCGGTGAGTTGCTTGGGCGAGCGCAGCGTTTCCATGCGCGCGGTGGTGGCCCAAGGGCCTTCGAAGCCTTCCGGCGAACGATCGAAGATGCGCGCATTGATGCCCAGGTGCTTGAGCGTAGCCGCCGCGGCCATGCCGGCCATGCCGCCGCCGATCACGGCAGCGTCCAGCACCGGCTCGCCGTCATGCGTGCGCGCCACGGTCCAGCTTTTGGCCGGGAGTTCCAGCCAGGACAGGTCCTGGCGCAGGCGCGCTTCCAGGGCGGCAAGGCCGGCGGCGTTGGCGGCAGCCGGGAAGGTGTCAGCGGGCGAGTTCATAGGTCGGTGTGTTCCGTGTCGTAGGGCGTGCCGGCGGCCGGCTCGGTGGCGGTGGCGTCGCCATACAGCGCTTGCAGCAGCGCGCCGTGCTGTTCCGGGCCGCGCTGGGCGAAATCCGGCAGCAGCGCGCGGGCCGCGCCGGCCAGCGTGTCGATCAGCGCCAGCACCGCCGCGCTGGCCGGCCTGGCCTGCGGGGTGATCACGCCAAAGTAAAAGGGAATGTCGGCATCGATCGGGCGCACCACGATATCGGCCAGCGGCACGCCGCGCGCGGTCACTGGCTCCAGCACGGCAATGCCCAGCCCGGCGCGCACGGCGGTGAGCGCGTTGAGCGAGGAGTTGGTGTCGATCAGCGCGGCCGGCTCCACCCCGGCGCGGGCAAACGCCTCGTCCAGGCGGCGGCGCAGCCGGTAGGGATTCTGCATGGTGACGATGCGCCGGCCGCTGCAGGCGGACAGCGGAATCGTAGCCAGCGCCGCCAGGGGATCGTCGGCACGCACAGCGGCCACGCAGGCAGCTTGTCCGATCCAGTGCACGGTGACGCCGCGATGCTCCAGCGGCAGGCTGGTCAGGCCGATCTCGGCCGCGCCGGTCAGCACCGAATGCACGACTTTTTCGGGGGAGGCGCTATTGATATGGATGTGGCTGGCGTGGGCTGCCCCACTTGCCGCCCCGGCCGTCGCATGGTCCGGCTGGTGGCCGGCCAGGGCCAGGGGCAATAACCCGGCCGCCAGGGCCGGCGTGGCCGCGATCTGCAGCGAGCGGTTTTCCTCGCGGGCGATTTCGGCGGCGCGGGCGCGGATCTGCTGCAGGCCAACCAGCGCGTGCTCCACGTCCTCGTACAGCAGGAAGCCGCGCTCGGTCGGGCTGACGCGCGGCCCGCTGCGGGCGAATAGGGCAAAGCCGATCTCGCTTTCCAGCTCCTGGATCAGGCGCGTGATGGCCGGCTGGGAGCGCCCCAGCAGGCGCCCGGCGGCGGTCACGCTGCCGCTGGTCATGACTGCCGCGAAGGCTTCCAGTTGCCGGATTTCCATGGGGGCCCGAGTTGCTGATGCTATGTATGTGTTTTGTGGATTCTCGCCCCGCTAGCATTCGGATTGCAAATACTATTTTCGTATGTGCTCATGCGGCACAAAGCGGTTGCGCGCCGGCGTCGCCGTCGCGGCCATGCACGTATCATGTGATGAACCGGCCCAGCAGTCCGCGTGCCACGCACCATGCTCAGGAGAGCGCTTCATTTGACCTTGCAACCCGGAATCCCCCGCCGTACCGAGCCTCGGCTGGCCTTGCTCCTATGCTGGGCATTGGCCTGTTTGTCGCTGCTGGCCACAGCCGGCACGGCCAGCGCCGATACCCTGCGGGTCGGCTCCAAGCGCTTTACCGAGTCCTACATCCTCGGGGAGGTGCTCACCCAGACCGCCGCGGCCCAAGCCAGTGCGCAGCACACGCCCGGCCTTGGCAATACGGCGATCGTGTTCGAGGCGCTCAAGGCCGGCAGCATCGACCTCTATCCGGATTACACTGGCACCGTTTCCAGTGAAATCCTCAAGCTGCCCGCCGGCGCCAGCCTGGCGCAGATCAACCAGGCGCTGGCGCCGCTGGGCCTGGCGGCGGGGATTCCGCTTGGCTTCGAGAACACCTATGCGCTTGCCATGGAGGAGCGGAAGGCCCGGCAGCTCGGGCTGGCGGCGCTGGGCGACCTGGCCGCGCAATCGCAACTGCGCCTCGGGCTGTCGCATGAATTCCTGGGCCGGGCGGACGGCTGGCCCGGGCTGGCGCAGCGCTACGGCTTACCCCAGCGGCCCCTGGGGCTGGACCACGGCGTGGCCTACGAAGCCCTGGCCAACGGGCAGGTCGACGCCATCGATATCTATTCCACCGATGCGAAGATCCGCAAATACGGTCTGCGCGTGCTGACGGACGACCGCCACTACTTTCCCCGCTATGACGCCGTGGTGCTGTACCGACTGGACCTGCCGCAGCGCTTCCCGGCCGCCTGGCAGGCATTGACGGGGCTGGCCGGCAAGGTGAGCGCGGCGGACATGATCGCCATGAATGCCGCGGCGGAACTGGATGGGCAATCCTTTGCCGCCGTGGCGCGGGCCTTCCTGGCGCAAGGCAACGCCAGCGTGGCGGATGCAACGGCAAGCGCGCGGGCGGGCCTTGCCGGCACCTTGTTCGGGCGCGATACCTTGCGGCTGACCTGCCGCCACCTGGCCCTGGTGCTGGGCGCGGTTGGTGCGGCCAGCTTGCTGGGCGTGCCGCTTGGCATCGTCGCCGCACGCCGGCAGCGGCTGGGGCAGGTGCTGATGGCCACGGTGAGCGTGCTGCAGACCGTGCCGTCGCTGGCCCTGCTGGCGATGCTGATCCCGCTGCTGGGGCGCATCGGCGTCTGGCCGGCGATGGTGGCGCTGTTCCTCTATGCGCTGCTGCCCATCGTGCGCAACACGCTGACCGGCTTGCAGCAGGTGCCAGCCGGCATGCGCGAGGCAGCGCGCGCCCTGGGCTTCACGCCCGGCCAGGTGCTGCGCTATGTGGAGCTGCCGCTGTCGATGCCGGTGCTGCTGGCCGGCATCAAGACCGCCGCCATCATCAGCGTGGGCACCGCCACCATTGCCGCCTTTGTCGGTGCCGGCGGCTATGGCGAGCGCATCGCCACCGGGCTGGCGCTGAACGACCATGTGCTGCTGATGGCGGGCGCCATCCCGGCCGCGGTGCTTGCGCTGCTGGTGCAGGCCGGCTTCGAGCTGGGCGAATGGTATCTGGGCAGGCATGCCCGGGGCGGGACGGTAGCCTGACGCGCCCTATTGCAATTGCGCCTTCGCCAGTTCGCCCAGCTTGGCCACGGCGGCTTCCACGGCATCGCTCCACAGGTGGCCATAGTTCAGCCGGATGCAGTTGCGATAGCCTTGGCGCGCTGAAAAGATCGGGCCCGGCGCAATGCCGATGCCATGTTCCAGCGCCGCGCGATGCAGCGCCAGCGCATCGAATCCGGCCGCAAACTCCACCCACAGGAAGTACCCGCCGGCGGGCTGCGAGACCCGCACGTTCTCCGGGAAATGCCGGCCGATGGCCGCGATCAGCTGGCCCTGCTGCATCTCCAGCAGATGGCGCAGGCGCCGCAGGTGCTTGTCGTAGCCGCCGTTCTGCAGGTACTCGGCCAGCGCCACCTGCGTAGGTACGCCCGCCGACAGCGTGGTCATCAGCCGCAGCCGCTTGATTGCCTCGCCATACCGCCCGGGGGCCACCCAGCCCACCCGGAAGCCCGGCGCCAGCGTCTTGGAAAACGAGCTGCAGTGCATGACCAGCCCTTCCTGGTCGAAGGCCTTGGCGGGCAGGGGGCAGCGATTGCCGAAATACAGCTCGCCATAGACGTCATCCTCGATCAGCGGTACGCGGTGGCGCGCCAGCAAGGCTACCAGCGCCTGCTTCCTGGCCTCGGACATGCTCGCGCCCATTGGATTCTGGAACTGCGTCATGAACCAGCAGGCCTTGATCGGATGGCGCTGGAGCGCGGCATCCAGCGCGTCCAGGTCGATGCCTTCGCGCGGGTCCACCGGGATCTCCACCGCTCGCAGGCGCAGCCGCTCCAGCGCCTGCAGCGCGGCATAGAAGCCGGGGGACTCGATCGCCACCACGTCGCCGGGCTGGGTCACCGCCATCAGGCACAGATTCAGCGCTTCCAGCGCACCGTTGGTGACGATGATCTCGTCGGTGGGCTGCGGCGCGCCCGCGCCGAGGTAGCGCAGGCCGATCTGCTGGCGCAGGGCGAGGTGCCCGGCGGCCATGTCGTTGACGGAATACCAGGGATCGAGCTCGCGCCCGGCCCGGGCCAGCGATTTGCCCAGCCGCTCCCAGGGGTACAGCTCGGGTGAAGGGAAGGCCGAGCCAAGCTGGACGAGCTGCGGATCGCGCGCCGCGTCCAGCACAGAGAAGACCAGCTTGGAAATATCAACGTCGGTCGAGACCTGGTGCGAGGGCCGCACAGCCGGTTGCGGCAGCGGCCGGCCGACCTGGCCGGTCACGTAGTAGCCAGAGCGCTCGCGTGCCCGCACCAAGCCACGCTCCTCCAGCCGGTAATAGGCCTGGAACGCGGTGGCGGGGCTCACGCCGAACTGGGTCACGGTCTTGCGGATCGACGGCATCTTGGTGCCGGGCGGCAGGTTACCGTTGCGAATGTCCTTGGCCAGCGTTTCCGCCAGTTCTTCATAGCGTTTCATGGGGGCAGGGGGCGTTGCCGTGGCGTAGCGATGAGCGCAGTCTCAGGCGCTCAAACTGATACGCAAAATTATCGCAGATCTGATTCTGTTATTCCTTGCCAGCCGACGCCATAATCCCCCGTAACTACCAAAAGCCAAAGCGCCGCAAGGTCACGCGGCGGTTGGCAAGCATGTAAGGAAGAGCGAAATGAACCCCTTGAGATTGGTGCTCACGGTATTGTGGGGATTCTTTGGCCTGCGCAAGGGCCAGGAACATATGCGCGACCTGCAGGCCGTGCGGCCAGTGCCGTTGATCCTGACGGGGGTGGCGCTGGCGGCGGGGCTGGTGCTGCTGCTCGTGTCGCTGGCGCACTGGGCGGTGACCCACGCCTGAGCCGCGAGCCCGCCAATTCCTCCCGAGCCCAAGGGGCCTCCAGGCCCGCCACCACGAAGTACAGCCCGCCGCGTGCGGGCTGTGCACGTTCGCCGTACTGAATGCCATCGCGGCGCTTAAAACGATAAACAGCCCCATGAGCCTTGCCACAAGGCGGTTTTCCGCTACCGTTGCCTTTGCTGTCCTATTGCTGGCGCCATGCTTCGCGGCGGCAGCTGACGCCCCCGGTGCCGCGCAGATCGAGCGCGGCCGCTACCTGGCCAAGGTTGCCAATTGCGCGTCCTGCCACACCAGCGCCGGCGGCGCGCCGTTTGCCGGCGGCTTGCCGTTGAAGACCGGCGTCGGCACCGTCTACTCGACCAACATCACGCCGGACGTGGACAGCGGCATTGGCGCTTACTCGTTCGAGGAATTCGACCGCGCGCTGCGCGAGGGCGTGGCCAGGCATGGCAAGCGGCTGTATCCAGCCATGCCTTACCCGTCCTACGCCAAGCTCGCCGAGCCGGATGTGCAGGCGCTATACGCTTATCTGCGCACCGAAGTGAAAGCCGTGCGGCAACAAACCGCCGAGCCCGAGATGCGTTGGCCGTTTGGCATGCGCTGGCTGCTGCGCGTCTGGAACTGGCTGTTCCTGGAGTCTGGCCCGGTTCCTGCCAATGCGGGTCAGAGCGTCGCGTGGAATCGCGGGGCTTACCTGGTCCAGGCGGTGGCCCACTGTGGCGCATGCCATACGCCGCGCGGCATGCTGATGGCCGAGAAGGGACTGGACGAGCGCAGCCGGCACTTCCTGGCCGGCGCCAGTGTGGAAGGCTGGGCCTCCACCAACCTGCGCGGCGATCCGCGCACCGGGCTGGGCAGCTGGTCGCGCGAGGACATTGCCGAATACCTGCATACCGGCCGCAATGCGCATGCGACTTCCTTCGGGCCGATGTCCGAGGTGATTGCGTCGTCCACGCAGTTCATGACGCGCCCGGACCTCGATGCCGTTGCGGTGTACCTCAAGTCCGTGCCCGGCGCGCGCAGCGACGAAACGCCGTATGCCTATGACGCCAATACCGCCGACACGCTCGCGCAGGGCCGTTTCGATGCCACCGGCGCGCGCCAGTACGCCGAGTTCTGCATGCCTTGCCATGGTGCCAACGGCAAGGGCTTTGCCCGCGTTTTCCCACCGCTGGCGGGCAATCCCACCGTGGTGGATCCCGATCCGACCTCGCTGGCCAACCTGCTGCTCGATGGGGCCGTGACAGCGCACGTGGGCACCGCGGCCACCGATTACCATATGCCCGGCTATGGCTGGACGCTGGACAACCAGGAACTGGCGAATGTGCTGACCTTTATCCGCACAGGCTGGGGCAACCAGGCCAGCCCGGTCAAGGAAGCGACTGTCGCCGCCCGCCGTGCCGCGCTCGGGCGCCAGCGCGACGCCGCCGAATCCCGTTGAGCCCGCGCGCCACCTACATCAAGCGAATCCTATTGCCATGACTATCACGCGCAGAGATTTCCTCAACGGCGCCGCACTCACCATTGCCGCGGGGCTGGCGCCGTCCCAGCTATTGCAAGCCGCCGAACGCGGTGCCGGCTACCCGCCCGCGCTGACCGGGCTGCGCGGCAACCATGCGGGCACCTATACGCTCGCGCACAGCCTGGCGCGTGAGGGCGCCAAGTATCCCGCCGTCATGGCACGCGAAGTCTACGACCTGGTGGTGGTGGGTGGCGGGCTCAGCGGGCTGGCGGCCGCGTGGTTCTACCAGCGCCGCTTTGGCGCCGGCAAGCGCATCCTGATTCTGGACAACCACGACGATTTCGGCGGGCACGCCAAGCGCAACGAGTTCACCGTGCGCGGGCAGAAACTGGTGACGTACGGCGGCAGCGCCGAGATGCCATCGACCGCGCTGGACAGCCGCGCGGTGGCCACGCTGCTGGCCGGCCTCGGTGTAGACGCAAAGCGGCATCAAGCCGCCGAACGCGACCCTTACCGCGAACTGGGCATGGGCCGCTCGGTGTTCTTCGACCAGGAGCATTTCGGCCGGGACCAGTTGCTTGCCGGCGATCCGTTTGCGGGGCTGATCGATAGCCGCAATGGGATAACCGCGCAGGGGGTAGGCACGCAGCCTGTGGATGCCGCCGCCTTCAAAGCGTTCCTCGACAAGGCGCCGTTGCCCCAGCAAGACCGCGCCGCGCTGGCGCGGCTGGCCGATGGCGGCACGGATTACCTGGCCGGCATGAGCGAAAGCGAGCGGCTGGCCTACCTGAAGCGCACCAGCTACGCGGCGTTCCTGCGCGAGAAGGCCGGCCTGGGGCTGGATGGACAGAGTTTTTTCCGCAGCCGCAGCAACGATGCCTATGCGCTCGACGCCGACGGCGTGTCCGTGTTCGACGCGCTGGCCATTGGCCTGCCGGCGGGCAAGAACATGCCACCGCCCAGCCTGAATCCGCGCCTTGGCAAGTCGCCCGCGTCAAAGCTCTGGTTTGCCGACGGCAACGCTACGCTGGCGCGGCTGCTGGTGCAGAACCTGATCCCGGGCGTGGCAAGCATCGCCAGCCCCGATGCCATCGGCGCGGCCAGCTTCGACTACAGCCGGCTCGATGCCGAAGATGCAAAGGTGAGGGTGCGGCTGAACAGCACAGCCATCGCCATAGAGCCCGACCAGCGCATCACGCGCGTGACCTACGGCTGGAATGGGAACCTGCACCGGGTCGAAGCCGCGCATGTGGTGCTGGCGGGCTACAACATGATGATCCCGTTCATCATGCCCGGCCTGCCGGACGCGCAAAAACAAGCCTTGCGCTCCGACGTGAAGGCGCCCGTGGTCTACACCAAGGTGGCGCTGGACAACTGGCGTGCCTTCGAGGCGCTCAAGACCAGCCGCATCCACGCGCCGGCCATGGCCTACACCGACCTGTGGCTGGAGAAGCCAGCCGGCGCGCGTCCGGCAGATTCGGTGGTGCTGCATATGCTCTATGTGCCCACCGTGCCGGACAGCGGCATGCAGGCGCGCGAGCGCTTTCGCGCGGGGCGCGCCTTCTTGCTGGGTACGCCGTTCAGCGAACTGGAGAAGGGCGTGCGCAGCCAGCTCGATCGCATGCTGGCGCCAGGCGGCTTTGCCGGCAAGGATGTCATCCGGGGCATCACCGTCAATCGTTGGGCACACGGTTACAGCTATATGCCCAACAGCTTGTTCGAGGAAGAAGCGGCGGCGCAGGCCGTGCTGGATCGCTCGCGCGCCCGCGCTGGCAATGTGGTGATCGCCAATAGCGATAGCGCGGGCAGCCCGTCGTTGACGTCCGCCATTGATCAGGCGTGGAGGGCGGTGGGCGAGTTGGCTGGCTGATGGGGGGAGCGCGGCAGTGGTTGTTCAGCGCTGCCGTGGTCGCGACGCAAGGTAGTCGCGCTGGAAGGCGCACATGCGCAGTGCGTTGTGATACGCGCCATAGCTGAAGAATTCTTCCCGCAGCTCGCCCTCACGCTGGAAGCCGCATTTCTCGTAGATGTGGATCGCCTTTTCGTTCTGCACGTCCACGATCAGGAACAGCTTGTGGAGGTTCAGCACCATGAAGGCGTAGTCCATGGCAAGCCGCGTGGCCGTGCTGGCATAGCCGCGGCCCTGGCTGGCGGGTGCCACGATGATCTGGAACTCGCCGCGCCGGTGGATATGGTTCAACTCCATCAGCTCGACCAGGCCGACGGCCTCGCCGTCCAGGTTCTCGCAGATAAAGCGGCGCTCGCGCTGGTCGTGCACGTGGCGGTCGTATAGCTGCGACAGCTCGGTGAAGGTCTCGTACGGCTCCTCGAACCAGTAACGCATGATCTTGGCGTCGTTGTTGAGGCTGTGGACGAAATGCAGATGGCTGCGCTCCAGCGGGCGCAGGAGCAGGTTTTGGCCGGTTTCGGTCACCATCGGTGGGCCCTTCTTGATTGTTCTTCGATTGATGGGTCGGCCCAAGCCATCGTGGATCGGTTGGAGACACAAGACTGGCCGGGCGAAGGTCTTTTGGACTCGCCCGGCTATGGGCGGGTTCCAGTGTAGTGCGGGCACGTTCAGGCGCAAAGCGTGAAGTGACTGATGTGGAGCGGAGCGCATCAGGCCGGAATGCCAAACAAGCGGCGGCTGTTGCGGGTGCACTGATCCGCCACTTCGCGCATGCTCAGCCCCTTCAACTCGGCGACCGCTTGCGCGATCCAGGGAAGATTGGCGGGCTCGTTGTAAGGCCGCCGGTTCTTGTGGTTTTTCGGGCCGAGATAGGGCGCGTCCGTCTCCAGGTGCAGGTGCTCGAGCGGGATGGCTTGCACGGCCTCCCGCAGCGCCTGGCCGCGCTTGATATCCGTGACCCAGCCGGTGATGCCGATGTCCAGGCCTAGCGCTACGAAAGCGGCTGCTTCATCGGCTGCGCCAGTGAAGCAGTGCACCACGCCGTGGGCGCCCGCGCGCACGGCGGGTACGACCATGGCGTAGAAATCGTCGAAGGCGTCCCGGCAATGGAGGAACAGCGGCTTCTTCCAGCGCACCGCCGCCTCGAGCTGTGCCTCGAAGGCGTGGCGCTGGTCGGCTGGCGTCGAGAAGTTGCGGTTGTAGTCCAGCCCGCATTCCCCGATCGCCACCACGTCAGGGCTCTCCCAAAGCGCCTGGAGGGACTGCAGGGCTGATGGTGACCAGTCCTTGGCGCTGTGCGGGTGGATGCCGGCCGTGGCAAAGAGAAAACGGGGATGCCGGCAGGCCAGGTCGCGTGCCTTTCGGCTTGATTCCAGCGAGGTGCCGGTGGCAAGGATGGCGACTACGCCCGCTGCCGTGGCCCGCTCCAGGATCACGGCGGTGTGCGGGGCAATCTGAGAGGAGTGGAAGTTCACGCCAATGTCGATCAGGTGCATGTCTCTGGCTAAGGGGTGGCCGGTGGTTCGGCAGGTATGCAGTCTAACCTCTTGGATATCGCGCCCGTGCAGGCTTCTTAGTGTTTCATATATTGAACATTATCAGAAAAATAGCCAATATCGTTCTATCTGCGGCACATTACCTTGATTCAATATTATGTTTCATATACAGTACATTAAATGTGTTTCAAGGCTTAATGTTTTATAGGTGGCATATGAATCTCGCCGAACTGGGGGAGGCCTTTAAGCACGCCAGGCTTCTTGCCAACAAAACCCAGCAGGAAGTCGCGGACTCCAGCGGGGTGCCGCGTGCGCGGATCAGCCGGTTCGAGACCGGCGGCTTGCCGGAGCTGGGCGCCGTGAAGCTGCTGAGCCTGTTTGAAGCCGTCGGGCTTGAGCTGCTCGCACGGCCTGCCGGCCACCGAAGGACCCTTGACGACGTGCTGGCAGAGTCCGAAGCAGGCAATGCCGCTGCGGGAGACCTCCGCCGGCGGGTCAGGCACGCCCATAACAAGCCCCAGGCAGCCACGGGGAGGGCGGATGAGCGCTAAGGTACTGGACGTCTACGTGAATGCAACGCCAGTTGGCACGCTGGTCGAAGAGGCGCGCGCGAGCGTTTTCACCTACCTGCCAGACATACAGGCGCACAACCTCGTCTCGCTCCTGCTCCCAGCGCGGGCAGAGTCATATAAATGGGCTGCCGGATTGCTGCCTTTTTTTCAGATGAACCTGCCCGAAGGGTACAAAAAAGACTTGGTGCGCCGAAAACTTGGCGCCCATGCCGACGTGAGCGACCAGGGCCTGTTGGCACTGACCGGCGCGAACGGGATCGGCAGGGTCAGGGTGGTGCCCCGTGGCGTATCGGTGGACGCCCCCGCCTCCAACCTGGACATGGCGAGCCTGCTCGCCGCAACAGGCTCGCGGGACAACCTGTTGCGGCAGCTGGAAGCCGGCATTACCGAAGGTGTCTCTGGCGTCATGCCGAAGATGCTTGCCAGGCCAGAGGACAAAGCCACGGTCTGGACCGACGCGTTCATCCTGAAAACCGGCCCGGCCGACTTGCCCGGCCTGTCTGTCAATGAATTCCTGTGCCTGGAGGTCGCGCGGCATGCGGGCCTGGAGGTCCCCGAGACACAACTCTCGGAGGATGGGGAGGTGCTGGCCATCCGGCGTTTCGACCGGCTGGCCAACGGGGGCCGRCTGGCGGTCGAAGATTTCTGTGCACTCAAGGGGCTGGATCCCGTCAATAAGTACAAAGGCAGCCTTGAGGACCTGGCCAAACTGTCGTCGATTTACGTCAGTGCCCCACATCGCAAGGACAGCGCGAGGCGGCTGTTTGCGCTGTTGCTCGTGAACTATGCGCTGCGCAATGCAGACGCGCACTTGAAAAACTTTGCAGTGGTCTATACCTCCGTAGAGGATGTGCGGCTGGCGCCGGTTTACGACATTGTCACGGTGACGGCCTACCCCGAGTACCAGGCAGATATTCCGGGGTTGCCGTTGGCCGGCAAGCGGACCTGGGCATCCGGGCAGTGGTTGACCCAATACGGCGGTGCCCGGTTGTCGCTGTCCCGCACCGACATGGCGGCGTGCGTGGCGCAGGTGACCGAGGCGGTTCAAAAAGTGCTGCCGATGGTAGCTGAGTGCGCTGGCCGCTACCCAGAATTCCGGGAAATCGCCAAGCGGATGCTGGCGGCATGGGCGCAAGGGCTGGAGGACATCAAGCCGGATGCGCGGCCGGGGAAATCGGCGCCCGCCCCGTTAGGAGAAGAAACCGGCCTTTCYGGGCCCGGTAGCCTGGCTGGCAAGAAAAAAACAAATCTGTATGTAAATCCTGACGGTGCTTTCGGTCACAAGGCTCGATGAGGCTATATGGAATCTTTGCGTCACATATTTCGGGTAATTTGCCCGTTTTGTGCGTGAAAATAGGGCTATTGCCTAGCATGGAGTGACATGGCAACGCAAATTTAAGAGGGGTTGAAGGGCCTCGGCGATGCGGTAAAAAACTTTTAGCACGTGCTGCGTCGCACCAACGAATGTAGAATATCGCCCTTTGGCCTAAACGAGCGCGGACCACCATACTGGAAGAACCCGGTAGTGGTGGCGTCAGCCATGCATCTCTCGGCAGGCATCCATCCTGTGACGGCTTTGACAGCCAGAGGTGCGTTGGGTGTACCCTCGTACGGGCAACAGCAACAGTTAAGAAGTAATTCAGCAAGGGAGCAGCAGTTAATGGCGAGTGGCGCACAACGGACGGTGGCAGAAACAAAGACAGCATTGACCGGCAAAAAGCCTGTCGGCAGGGGTGCGGCGTCCACGACTCAAGCTGATCCCGCAACCGAAGCAACGGAACGCAGCCAGCAGCTGCGCGCGCTGATCCAGCTGGGCAGGGAGCGAGGCTACCTGACGCACGCGGACATCAGCGACCATTTGCAGGGCAATTTCACGGACACCGCGGCGATGGAAAGCATCGTCAGCACGTTCGCCGAAATGGGCGTGACGATCTATGAGCAGACGCCGGATGCCGAAGCGCTGCTGCTGCGCGACAGCGCGGTCGCCGCATCTGACGACCAGGCCGATGAAGAGGCGGAAGTCGCGCTCTCGACGGTCGACTCGGAATTCGGCCGCACCACCGATCCGGTGCGGATGTACATGCGGGAAATGAGCTCGGCAACGCTGCTGACCCGCAAGCAGGAAGTCGAGATCGCCAAGCGCATCGAGGACGGCCTGAACCGCATGGTGCACGCCATCGCTGCCTGCCCGTCCACCATTGCGACGATTCTTGAGCTGTCGGAGCGGGTCGCCCGCGACGAAACGCGTATCGACGAGCTCGTCGACGGCCTGATCGAAGGGGAAGGCGAAGTCGCCGAAGCCGAGGAAGACACCAGCCGCGACGAAGTCGTCGCCGAGGATGAGAGCGCCTCGGACGAGCCCGTCGACGAAGGTGCGGCCGCGCAAGCCAACGAAACCGCCAGCCTGGCCAAGCTGCGTGACGATTGCCTGACCCGCTTCGCTCGCGTCGCCAATCATTTCGAAGCCATGCGCAAGGCCTACACCGCGCACGGCGTGGAGTCCGAAGGCTTCCTCGTGGCACAGCTTGCGGTTCGGGAGGAACTCAAGTCGATCCGCTTTACCGCAAAGACCATCGAGCGCCTGTGCGCCGATGTGCAGACGGTGGTGGAAGAAGTACGCGTGGTCGAGCGCCAGATCCTGCAACTGATGGTCGAGCGTTGCGGCATGCCCCGTGAGGAGTTCATCGAACGCTTTCCGGGCAACGAGACCAATCTCGCCTGGGGCCGCGCGATCGCCGGAGAGTCGCGTTCGTACAGTGACTCCGTTTCCCGCAGCTTGCCGGACCTCGAAGCGCATCAGCAAAAGCTGATCGACATCCACGCCCGCGTGGTGCTGCCGCTGTCGGAACTGAAGCTGGTGAATCGCCAGATGCTGGCGGCCGAGCGGCAGATGCGCCAGGCCAAGCACGAGATGACGCAGGCCAACCTGCGCCTGGTCATCTCGATCGCCAAGAAGTACGTGAACCGCGGCATGCAGTTCCTGGACCTGATTCAGGAAGGCAACATTGGCTTGATGAAGGCGGTCGACAAGTTCGAGTACCGTCGCGGCTGGAAATTCTCCACCTATGCAACTTGGTGGGTTCGCCAGGCCGTGACGCGCGCGATCGCCGACCAGGCCCGGACCATCCGGGTGCCGGTGCACATGATCGAGACGATCAACAAGCTCAACCGGATCTCGCGCGAAATCATGCAGCGCACCGGCAAGGCTGCGGATCCCGCTGCTCTGGCCGAGCGCATGGAGATGCCCGAAGAGAAGGTCCGCTCGATCATGAAGATCGCGAAGGAACCGGTTTCGATGGAAACGCCGGTTGGCGAAGACGGTGACACGAGCCTGGGCGACATGATTGCCGACTCCGACACCGCGTCCCCCGCCGAAGCCGCGTTGCATGCTAGCCTGCGCGCCACCGTGCGCGAAATGCTCGACGATCTGACGCCGCGCGAGGCCAAGGTGCTGCGCATGCGTTTTGGCATCGACATGTCGACCGACTACACGCTGGAAGAAGTCGGCAAGCAGTTCGATGTGACCCGCGAACGGATTCGCCAGATCGAAAGCAAGGCGATGAAGAAGATGCGCCATCCCAGCCGCGCTGACCATCTGAAGGCGTTTCTGAAGGAAGGCTAATCAGGGTTCTGCCCCGGCGCGCAGGCGCATGCCGGGCGAAGGCTGGTCGAAGGGGGTTGCGGCAAAGTTAAAGGCCGTAACCCCCTTTGCTATTTCAGCCAGGCAAGTACGTCTTCCACATGACGAGGACGCCAAGGTTCAACGCAACGGTGCCCCAGAAGACCAGCTGGAACTCTTGCTTCCGATTCTTGTGGCGCAGCAGGTGCTGCGCGGCAAGTGCGCCCGGCCAGCCTCCGCACAGCGCCAGGAAGTGCAGCCTGGCCTCGGGCGTGCGCCAAGCATCGTGTTTGGCGCTGTTCTTGTCGAGCGCGTAGGCAAGGAACGCAACGGCACTCATCACAAGGCTGACGAGGCCGGCATATCGTGGCAGGTATCCGCTAAGGGCGCCGCCCGCAATGGCCATCAGCGCCGCTGCCGCCAGGAAGGCAGGCAGCAGGTTTGGCCGGCTCACCTGGCTTTGCCCCTTCGGCGCGCCCAGTATCGAGACGCTGGTGGCTCGCACGCGGCCGTCCTTGTCCTTGCCCAGTTCAAGCGTCACGCGGTCGCCCGCCTTGGGCTGGACGGCTCGGTGCTGCAACGCGGTGATGTGAAAGAAGATGTCTTTCAAGTCCGCATGGATATCGATGAAGCCGTAGCCCTTGTCGGCATGCCAGGATTTGATGCGGCCCGCTTTTTTCATTTTTGCTTGTCCATCGGCGATACGCATTCTAGCTCCCCCTTGATCTGCATGGTCATTGTTCCTGCTTTGTGCCCCAACCCAGCCGGTGGCGCTCCTGCGTGGCCTGGTGCCGTGCATCGTCTTCCGCATGCAGGTATGCGCTGGTTGTGGCGATGGACGCATGTCCGAAGTTGTCCCGCACGAAGCGCAGGTCGACCTGCCGATCCGTCATATGCGACCCGGCCGTGTGGCGCAGCCAGTGTGCCGAGGCGCTGGCCAGCACCTCGGCGCGGCTTGCCCATTCGGGTCCGCGCGCGCGCAACTGCTCTGCCGCCAGCGCGAAGATCTCCTTGAGCACCAAATGCAGCGCGCCACGCGACAGGGCGCGCTCGCGCCCGATCACGGGCAGCACAATGGGGCGATCCTCGCCGGGGCTTGGCGCAGACGGCAGACCGTTGGCGTTGCGGTAACGCGCCAGCTCCGCCATTAGCTCATCCGTGGCCGGCACTAGCCGCGTCTTGTTACCCTTGCCCGTCACCTCCATCCACCACCGCTCCAGGCCCTGGCTGTCGCGCCGACAGAAAAATGCCCCCATGCGCGTGCTGGCGGTCGCGCTCGGTCTCGACCGGCATGGCATCGGTGGCGTCCTTGACCGCTTGCCACATGTCGTGGCTCAGGTAGCGGGTAATGCGCGGCTTGGGCAGGCTGCGCCGGCTGCGCGCCAGCGACAGTGGGTTGCCGGCAAGGTAGCCCGCGTCGACCAGCCAGGCGAACAAGCCGTTGAGGATCACCATGGTGTGCCGCGCGCTGACCGGGGAGAGCGGCCCGGCAAACGGCCGCCACTCGGGCGCACCACGCGCTAGTTTCTTGCGCGACGCCATCACCCAGCGCCAGGCTGGCTGCGGGTCGGCCAGGAAGCGTTCGTACACCAGTAAATCCTCATGTGTGAGCGACGACAGCGGCTTGCCATGCTGCATCACGGCCCATAGCAGTAGCCGCTCTACCTCGCGCCGATAGGTCTGCAGGGTAGTGGGCGTGTCAGCATAGCGCGCCAGCCAGGCAGTCACCGCAGCCAAATCCTCCGCGGCCGAGATCTGCGGGGTGCCGCCGCGCGCCCTATTGGTGCCGGCGGCGCCGGATAGCTCGGCGGGCACGCGCAAGCGCTCGATCGGGGTGGCCGGCAGGGTGGCGAGGGGCAGCTGGCTGGATTCCATGGGTGAGGCGTGAGTCGCGTTTTCAAATTAGGCGTAATTATAGACAGAACAACAGTTATGTCTAAAATTTGTCTTATAATTCAAGATGTTTTACGTATTACGTAGTAATATTCATGAATTGCCGGATCTTATCCCTAGCCCATGACCACTAGCCTAGAAACCACGGCAAACGAGCAAATCCTGCAGGGTGACATCGTCAAACTGCGCGAACGCTTCCCGGAAACACGTGCTCTCTATCGAGAGGTGTGTGGATTGCTGTTCTTCCGTTACGGCATCACGCCCACCGCCAACAAGCTCTACGGGCTGGTGCGCAAGGGCAGCATGGGCACACCGACCGAGGTGCTGGCGCAGTTCTGGCAAGACATGCGCGACAAGATGCGCGTGACCATCGCCCACCCCGAGTTGCCGGACGCACTCAAGCAGATCGCCGTCGATGCCGTGCAGTCGATCTGGCAAGCCGCCAACGAGGCTGCCGCCGGCGAACTGGCATCGCTGCGCGTGGAGGCCCGACACCAGGCGAGCGAGGCCGAAGCGCAGCGCGACCAGGCGCGGGCCGCTCTGGTAGTGGCCGAGCAGGAGAAGGTCCTCATGCAAGCTGAACTCGGTACCGTCCGGCAAGCGCGTGTGGCGTTACAAGGGGAACTGGAAGCCGAGCGCCAGGCCCATGCAGCCGCGCGGGCGCGTCAGGAGGAGGGCAAGCGCCAGATCGAGGCGCTCGAGCGCCAGTTGGGCGAAATGCATGCACAGTTCTCGACGGACCTGGAGCGCACCCACGAGCAGGTCGCGGTGGCGCAGGAACGGGCCAGCGCCACTGAGCGCCGCGCGCTACGCGAGATTGATCAGGAGCGCACGCTGCGGCAGAAGGGGGAGCAGGTGGTGGCGGAGTTGCGCTCCGAGATGGCCGCGGCGCAGGTGAGGGCGCAAGACGCGGCCGTCGCGGGCGCGGAGGAGCGGGTGCGCTTGCAGGCCGAGCGCGACACGCTCAGCCGGCAGTGGGTGGAGGCGCAGCAGGCGCTAGCGGAGGGGGAAGTGGCGCGGGAGCGCTTACGGGCCGAAATCGAGGTGGCGCTGCGGCGGGCCGAACGTGCGCAAGCCGAGGCCACCGCGACGCGCCGCCTGGTGACGGCCAGGCGCCTGGCGCCGGTGACGCGTACCAAGTTCAAGCCCGGACCGGCTTGAGAGCCCGCCGCGATCGACGCGTTTGGCTTCGAAAGCCCATGCACGGATTGCAAGGCTTCGAACTACTTGGCCAGCTAGCGCGAGTTGCCGGCGGGTAAAAAGCCTGCGGAGCGCCGCGTGAAGGCAGATGGCGGATTATTTTTTCGGCGGCGCTGCGCTGAACGTCTTGTTGGCGATCTTCCAGACGCCGTCGATTTCCAGGAGCGTCATGTAGTCCGTGAAGGTCACTTCCGGATACTCCAGCACGACCTTGGCAGTGCCGGCGTTGCCGGTGACGTCGAAATGCGTGATGTAGCGCTTGCGTTGTGCTTCATCTGCCGCGGGCTGGCCCTGGAAGCGCGCGGAAAACTCATCGAGGGTCAAGGCGTGCAACTTTCCCTCGCGAAACGAGATGATCCTGGCATCCGGGTGGAACGCCTTGCGCATGTATTCCGCATTGCCGGTGATGTGGGCTTGCAGGTAGTTTTCGATCGGCTCAAGAGCGGCTACGTGTTGTGATGTCATGCCGGGGGTGCTGAATGTCATGTTGTCTCCAGATCTATGAATCCGCCTGGCCGTGGCCTGAATAGCGGGCGTCAAACCATAAAATTGCATTCTATTATTGCATACAATATGTTCGGCTCGGAGATCCGTGCCGTTCGGCTCTGGCCGGAGCCCGCTGGGCAGGCGGTCGGTGCCCCCATCGTCATTGCACAAGTGCTCTGCGGTGACCTTCATCCCGCGGCGACAAAGCTTGGGGCAAAAAATCTTGGAAAAAAACTTGCCAGCGTTGCGCGAACGACCTAGTATTCGCTCCCCCTCGCGGCACCAGGCTCAGCTTCAGGGCAGGGCGGTAGAGTTCGCGGGGGCTGCTAGTGGGAAAGGTGAGTAATACGCATAGCGAAACTTGCCCGAGCAAGAAAAGATTAAAAAAGTATTGATGAAACGCAGATAATTCTTTATAGTCTCGTTCCTTCGCTGCAGCAAACGCAGCGACGCGGTAAGCAAAGCGAACCGYGGCAAGTTCTTTAACAAACAAACAACCGATAAGTGTGGGCGCTTGATAGCGGATGCGGAAGACTTCGGTCTTTTAGCTTACAAGTTATAAAGTGCTCGCACAGTAAAACATGTTGGTTATGTCCGGGGTGCAAATCGCGGATGTAACC